>JAFAZM010000256.1 GCA_019239785.1 Sphingomonadaceae bacterium | reverse complement strand
GTGGTCGACTTCCCCGCATTCATCGAGGCGTAGTAGAAATAGAGCTTGGCCACGCGCTCGTTCTAGAGCGATTTCGAGTTGGATCAATTGATCCAACGGCTCGGAAATCGCGGCAAGAAGGGGAGCTCGTGCGGACCGACGTCGGTCCGCGCGAGGCGCGTGGCCGAAGCTTGGGAGGGCGCGTCAGCGGCGGTGGTGGCTGTAATAATCGGGCGGCCCGTCCGAGCGGCTGATGCTCGCGACCTGGCAGCGCCAGCCGTCGGCGACGACAACGCCGTGGCGGTCGAAATCACCGTTCGGCGCGGCGATGAAGCGGACGTTCGAACGGGTCACCAGCCGCGGGCAATCATTCTCGAGGCTCGCATAATACCAGCGGCCGGTATCGGCGCGGATGTAGAGACCGTGGCTGCCGTCCGGGCGCCAGTCGAGCATCCCGCGCATCCGGGGAATGCGGACCTCGTCCGGCGCAGCGGCCGGGCCGAACGCATGAGCCGGAACCGCGCCGAGCAGTGCCGTTGCCAACAGAAGCTTCCTGATCATCTTCTGGCCTCCTCCTGTCCGGAGTCTTGCTGACGCTTCAGCGATTAACCCCTGCTGACCGTTCCCGAAAGACCCGGCGGCCTGCGCTCAGGCCACCCGCACGCCGAGCAGGCCGAGCAGCAGCCGGATCGGCGGCTCGATGATCCCGCCGACGAGGTCGATATGGGCCATCGGCAGCACCACGAGCAGCAGCACCAGGATCGGGAAGCCGTAGCGGCCGAGCCGCGCGTAGCGTTGCGCGAGGGGGCGCGGCAGCAGGCCTTCGACGACATGACCGCCGTCGAAGGGCGGGATCGGCAGCAGGTTGAAGATGGCGAGGCTGACGTTGATCAGCACGAAATGGAGGACGTTGAGGATCAGGAAGTCCCAGCCGAGCCCCTCGGGCGGCTGCAGCCAGCGCAGGCCCGCCCAGGCAAAAGCGCCGAGGATCGCAAGCAGCAGGTTCATCCCCGGCCCGGCCAGGGAGACCAGCATCATGTGGACGCGCGGGTTGCGCAGCCGGCGCGCGACCACCGGCACCGGCTTCGCCCAGCCGAACACGGGCGCCCCGGCCACCGCCAGCGCCAGCGGCAGCACCACGGTGCCGAACGGATCGACATGGCGCAGCGGGTTGAGGCTGAGCCTGCGCTTCCGCTTGGCGGTCGGATCGCCGAAGGCGAGCGCGACCCAGCCATGCGCGATCTCGTGCAGCACGATCGCAATGACCAAAGGGATCAGCCAGGTCGCGACCTGGAAAAGGATATTGTCCGCGCTCATCCGCCGGCCGCCGGCCTTTCGCGGGCGAGGATCGAGAAGAGCACGGTGTCGCGGACGTGGCCGGTCCAGGTGATCCGCTCGGCCCGGATCACCCCCTCCCGGATCGCGCCGAGCTTGGCCATCGCCGCCTGCGAGCGGGCGTTGCGCGCGTCGACGCGGAACTCGATCCGCCGGAAGCCGCAGTCGATCGCACGTCCGATCATCAGGTCCTTCACCCGCCGGTTCAGTCCGGTGCCGCGCCGCGCCGGCACGTAATAGGTGTTGCCGATCTCGAGCACCCCGCGCGCCGCGTCGATCCCCAGATAGCAGCTCATCCCGACCGGCGCCTTGCCGGAGAAGATCGCGAAGCCGCGGCCGTTCGGCCGCGCCAGCAGCGCGTCGAAGCTCGTATCGAAATGCTCGGGATCATAGGAGACGGAGTAGATCGGCCAGATCTCGCGATCCTCCGCGCAGGCCGCCTTGAGCGCCGCGCGGTGCGCCTCGGCCAGCGGCTCAAGCCGGATCTCGCCATCGGCCAGGGCGTCGCCGAGGCCGTCGACGATCGCCGCCATCAGCGGATCCAGATGTCGGCGATGCCGACCGGCATCCAGCGGCCGTCGCGGCGCTGGAGCGCGTAGAGGCCGCCATTGCCGCAGACGGTGCCGCAGGCATAAGCGAACTCGACGAAGGCCGCGTCGCCGGCGAAGGCCGGGGTCGAGAAGGTCAAAGTGGCGCAATCGTCGTTGGGCCGCTGCAGCCGCAGCGGCGGCGTGATCAGGGGGGCATCGATCTCGGCAAGCGCCGGCGCGGCCGGCGTCCGGGCGGCCTGCGTCCGCAGCGCGTTCAGATGCTCGGCGGTCGCCTGGTCGAGCGCGGCGGGCGGCGGCGGCGGCGGGGCGGCGCGCTGCCGGTTGCGGCGGCCGTTCTGGCTCGGATCGGGAGGCGGCGGCAGCGCGCGGACCGGCGGCGGCGCGTCGGGAACGTGCCACTGGAAATAGATGCGGACGCTATGGTCGGGCTGCAGCGGATCCTCGTCGGCCGCGGTGCCGGGCGCCACCGGCGGGCCGGCAAGCGCAACCTGCACGCAGGTTTCGGCGCCGCTCTCGGGGCCGCGGATCGAGGCCTGGTGGGCGAGGACGGCGGCGATCACGGCGCGCGCATCGGCGGTGGTGGCGGCCGTTTCCTGCGCCTGGAGCGGCGCCGCGGCCAGGGCCACGCAGAGCAGGGCCGCCTTAATCCGCATCCTCGGCCTCGTCCGCTTCACCGCTCAGGTCCTGCGCCACGTGCGGGGCGCGCAGCAGGCTGTCGATATGGCTGCCTTCGGCAAAGCTTTCGTCGAGCAGGAATTTGAGGCGCGCGGCATATTTCATGTTCACCCGTCTGGCGACCTCACCCTGAAGATAAGCTGTATTGGTGCGCAGCGCCTTCAGCACCGCCTCGGCATCGCCGCCGAGCAAGGGCATGACGAAGGCGGTGGCGTGGCGCAGGTCCGGCGACATCCGGACCTCGGTCACCGAGACGCTGTGGCTGGCGAGCGTGTCGTCGTGCACGTCGCCGCGCATCAATATGTCCGAGAGGACATGGCGCACCTGCTCGCCCACGCGCAGCAGGCGGACCGAGCGGCCTTCGGAGCTTTCGTTGCGGCGTGCCATCCCGACCAGACCCCCTCTCCCGCTTGCGGGAGAGGGCAGGGTGAGGGTCTTCTTTTTCTTTCAACGAAGAAGGGAGAAGAAGACCCTCACCTCCCGCTTCGCGGCCCCTCCTCTCCCGCAAGCGGGAGAGGGCCAAAGTCAGAGAGTCCGCTCGCGCTGCTCGACCTCGTAGGTTTCGAGATAGTCGCCCGGCCGGATGTCGGTATGGCCTTCGAAGGTCACGCCGCATTCCAGGCCGGCGCGGACCTCGGGGACGTCGTCCTTGAAGCGCCGCAACGAGGCGATCGCGCCATTGTAGATGATGACGTCGTCGCGGGTGATGCGGGCGCGCAGCGCCTTGCGGATGAAGCCCTCGGTGACGAGCAGACCGGCGGCCTTGCCGTGCTTGCCGGCGGAGAAGACCTCGCGGACCTCGGCGCGGCCGACGATATTCTCGATCATCAGCGGGCCGAGCTCGCCGGCCATGGCCGCCTTCACCGCATCGGTGAGATCGTAGATCACGTCGTAATATTGCATCGCGACATGATCGCGCTCGGCGATCTCGCGCGCCTTGGCGTTGGGGCGGACGTTGAAGCCGATGATCGGCGCGCCCGAGGCCTTGGCCAGGGTGACGTCGCTCTCGGTGATGCCGCCGACGCCGGCGTGGAGCACGCGCGCCTTGATGTCCTCGTTCGAGATCTTGTTGACCGCCTGGACGATCGCCTCGACCGAGCCCTGCACGTCCGCCTTGATCACCAACGGGAACTCGACCGCCTGCTTCTCCTTCAGCGCGGAGAACATCGAATCGAGGCTCGCCGGCGCCGAGGTGGTGCGCTTCCGGTCGATCACGCTCTGGCGATAGGCGGCGACCTCGCGGGCGCGCGCCTCGTTCTCGACGACGCTCAAGGTGTCGCCCGCGGACGGCACGCCGGACAGTCCGAGCACCTCCACCGGGAAGCTCGGACCGGCCTCCTTCACCTGGCGGCCCTTGTCGTCGATCATCGCCCGGACCTTGCCGGAGATCGGCCCGGCGACGAAGATGTCGCCGACCTTCAGCGTGCCGCGCTGGACGAGCACGGTCGCGAGCGGGCCGCGGCCCTTGTCGAGCTTGGCCTCGACCACCGCGCCTTCGGCCGGCCGGTCGGGATTGGCCTTCAGCTCGAGCAATTCCGCCTGCAGCGAGATCGCCTCGAGCAATTTGTCGAGATTGGTCTTCTTCAGCGCCGAGACCTCGACGTCCTGAACGTCGCCGGACATCTCCTCGACCACGATCTCGTGCTGGAGCAGCTCCTCGCGCACCTTCTGCGGGTTGGCGCCGGGCTTGTCGATCTTGTTGATCGCCACGATCATCGGCACGCCGGCCGCCTTGGTATGGTTGATCGCCTCGATCGTCTGCGGCCTCAGGCCGTCGTCCGCCGCGACCACCAGGATCACGATGTCGGTGACGTTGGCGCCGCGGGCGCGCATCTCGGTAAAGGCCTCGTGGCCGGGCGTGTCGAGGAAGGTGATCTTCGTCTTGTCGGGCAGCGACACCTGATAGGCGCCGATATGCTGAGTGATGCCGCCGGCCTCGCCGGCGACGACGTTGGCGCCGCGGATCGCGTCGAGCAAAGAGGTCTTGCCGTGATCGACATGGCCCATGATCGTGACCACCGGCGGCCGCGGCTGCAGGGTCGCGTCATCGTCGACGTCGGCTTCGGTCTGGATGTCGATGTCCGATTCGCTGACGCGCTTGATGTTGTGGCCGAACTCGGTGACCAGCAGCTCCGCCGTATCCTGGTCGAGCGTCTGGTTGACGGTGACCACCATGCCCATCTTGAACAGGGCCTTCACCAGATCGGCGGCGCGCTCGGCCATGCGGTTGGCGAGCTCGCCGACCGTGATTGCCTCGGGCACCACGACGTCGCGGACCTGCTTCGCCGCAGGGCCGGACTGCATATGGGCGCGCTTCTCCTTCTCGCGCGAGCGGCGCAGGGCCGCCAGCGAGCGGGCGCGGGCGTCGCCGTCCTCGCCGAGCGCTCGGGTGACGGTGAGCTTGCCGCGCTCGCGGCGATGCTCCTCGCGGCCGCGGACCGGACGCGCCGGCTCGGGCCGGCGGGCGGGGGCATGGCCGTGACCGTGGCGTGCGCGGGCGGTGCGGCCCTCCTCGTCCTCCTCGGCCGCGGCTGGCGCCGCGGCGGGCTGTGCCGGCTCAGCCGCGGGCTCGGCGGCGCGCTTCGCTTCCGCTTCGGCCTCGCGGCGGGCGGTCTCGGCGCGCTCTTCCTCGGCGCGGCGATTCTCCTCGGCGCGGCGCTTCTCGTCCTCGCTCGCTTCCTTGGCCTGCTTGTCCTCGCGGCGGCGCGCCTCCTCGAGCTGGGAGAGGCGGGCGTCCTCCGCCTCGCGCAGCAGCCTTTCCTGCAATTCCTTGCGGGCGGCGGCGGCGTCGACCGGCTTCGGCGCGGCCGGCTTCGGCGCAGGCTCGGGGGCGCGCGCGACCGGCGCCGCGGGCGCGGGCGTGGGCGCCGGCTCCGGCGCTTCGGGCGCGGCCTCGCCGGGACGGCGCAAGGTGCGCGCCTTCTTCGTCTCCACGATCACCGTGTTCGAGCGGCCATGGCTGAAGCTCTGCTTCACCTTGCCAACTTCGACGGTGCGCTTCAGGCCCAACGGCGCGCGCATACCCAGCTTCGGCTTGTCAGTCGTCTCGCTCACTCAAAATCCTTCGTCAATTCCACAGCCGGTGCGTTAGCCGCGACGGCCTGTAACTCAGCATCACGTCCGATAAAAGCGCGCCACCGGCCGAGCGCGTGGCCGACACGCGCCGCCGCGGCCCGATCGATGATGGCGACATGTACCACATTTTCGCGGCCGAGCGCCAACGACAATATGGGTCTTTCCGCCGGTAAAACCAGACCTTGGCGGCCGCTGCCCTCCTCGCCGAGCCCGACCCGCCAGGCCTGGTCGAGCCGTCGGCGCCCTTCCGGGCTGGCATCGGCCGCGTGGAGCAGAGCTTCGACCCCGCCCCGGCGGGCCTCCGTCTCGATCCGCTCGGCGCCGGTGACAAGGTTGCCGGCCCGCGCTTCGAGGCCGAGCCGGTCCATCGCATTGCGCTGCAAGGCCGCCTCGACCCGCGCCCCGAGATCCTCCGGCACGCCGACCTTCTCGGTCTTGAATGCCCGCGCCAGCGCGCCGCGCAATTTGCCCTTCCGATTGGCCGCATCGAGCGCCGCCCGATCGACCCCGATCCACGCCCCGCGCCCCGGCGCCCGCGCCCGCACGTCCGGCGCGACCTCGCCGTCCGGGCCGAGCGCGAGGCGGATCAGCTCGTCCCGCGCCGCAGTGCGGCGCGAGAGGATGCAGGTCCGCTCCGGGATGTGCTGGCCCCTCCCCTTCAGGGGAGGGGTTGGGGTGGGGGTTGTCGGGTCTTCGGCAGGAGCGTCATCGCCATCGCCTCGGCGAAGCCCATCCCCCACCCCTTGCCCCTCCCCTGAAGGGGAGGGGTTTGGCTGGTTCGTCAGCCGCTCATTGGGAGGTTTCCGCATTCGCGTCCTCCCCTTCATCCTCGAACCAGTGGGCGCGGGCGGCCATGATGATCTCGTTGCCCTGCTCCTCGCTGAGGCCATAATCGGCGAGCACGCCGCCTTTGTCCTCGGGCCGGTTCGATTCGCGCTGGCGGCGCTGCTCCGGCCGCTTCTTCTGCACCAGCTCGTCGGTGGCGAGGTCGGCGAGATCGTCGAGCGTGCGGATCCCCGCCTTGCCCAAGGTGACCAGCATCGCCTCGGTCAGGTAGGGCATTTCGGCGAGCTCGTCGGAGACGCCCATCGCGCGGCGCTCCTCGCGGGCGGCTTCCTCCTGGCGCTGCAATGCTTCTTGGGCGCGGTTCTGCAGCTCGCCGGCAAGCTCGTCGTCGAAGCCCTCGATCGAGGCCAGCTCGTCCAGCTCGACATAGGCGACCTCCTCGAGCGCGCCGAAGCCCTCGGCGACCAGCAACTGGGCCAGGGTCTCGTCGACATCGAGCTCGTTCTGGAACAGCTCGGAGCGCTCGATGAACTCGCGCTGCCGCTTCTCGCTGGCGTCGGCCTCGGTCATGATGTCGATCGCGGAGCCGGTGAGCTGGCTGGCCAGGCGCACGTTCTGGCCGCGGCGGCCGATGGCGAGGCTGAGCTGGTCGTCGGGGACGACCACCTCGATCCGGCTCTCCTCCTCGTCGATGATCACGCGCGACACCGTCGCCGGCTGCAGGCCGTTGACGACGAAGGTGGCGAGATCCTCGGACCAAGGGATGATGTCGATCTTCTCGCCCTGCAGCTCCTGCACCACGGCCTGGACCCGCGAGCCCTTCATGCCGACGCAGGCGCCGACCGGGTCGATCGAGCTGTCGTGGCTGAGCACGCCGATCTTGGCGCGGCTGCCCGGATCGCGGGCGGCGGCCTTGATCTCGATGATGCCGTCGTAAATCTCGGGCACTTCCTGCGCGAACAGCTTCTTCATGAAGTCCGGATGCGCGCGGCTGAGGAAGATCTGCGGGCCCCTGTTCTCGCGGCGGACGCTGAGGATCAGCGAGCGGGTGCGGTCGCCGACGCGAAGCACCTCGCGCGGGATCTGCTGGTCGCGGCGGATCACGCCCTCGGCGCGGCCGAGGTCGACGACGACATGGCCGAACTCGACGCGCTTGACGACGCCGGTGATGATCTCGCCGACCCGGTCCTTGAACTCCTCATGCTGGCGCTCGCGCTCGGCGTCGCGGACCTTCTGGAAGATGACCTGCTTGGCGGCCTGGGCGGCGATGCGGCCGAACTCGATCGGCGGCAGCGGATCGACGATATAGTCGCCGACCACGGCGCCGGGCTGGAGGTTCTGCGCGTCCTCGAGGCTGACCTGCTTGAAATAATCCTCGACCTCGTCGACCACCTCGACGACGCGCCAGAGGCGGAGGTCGCCCGAGGTCGGATCGAGCTTGGCGCGGATGTCGTTCTCGGCGCCGTAGCGGGCGCGGGCGGCGCGCTGGATCGCGTCCTCCATCGCCTCGATCACGATCATCCGGTCGATCAGCTTCTCGCGCGCGACGGCGTCGGCGATCGCGATCAGCTCCGCCTTGTTCGCGGAGACCGCGCCGGGGGCCCCAGAGTTAGCGGCTTGGGCTTCGGTGGCCATGTCTTCAATCCTGTCCTTCTGTGTCTTCAATGTCTTCTGCGATTTCGATCTCGGCGCCCTCGCTGCTCAGCGGCGCGGTCGCCGCGATCAGCCGGTCGGTCAGGAGCAGCTTGGCCGAATGGAGCGCGGCGCGCAGCACGCGGGTCTCGCCGAGGCCGGGCACGTCGATCAGCACCTCCTCGCCGTCGATCCCCTTCAGCGTGCCGGCGAGCTGCTTGCGGCCATTGATCTTCTCGGCGAGGTTGAGCCGCGCCTCGTGGCCGGCCCAGTCGGCGAAATCCTGCGCCCGGGTCAGCGGCCGGTCGATGCCCGGCGAGGAGACTTCGAGCCGATAGGTCTCCTCGATCGGATCGGCGGCGTCGAGCATCTCGGAGAGGCGCCGCGACAGCCGCTCGCAATCCTGCAGCGTGAGCTGGCGCGTGTCCGGCCGCTCGGCCATCACCTGCAGGGTCGGATCGCTCTTGCCGCCGATCATCGCCACGCGCACGAGCGCGAGCCCCTCGGCCTTCGCCTCGGGCTCGATCAGCCTGGTCAGTTCGGCGATATCCGCCATGCGCTCTGGTCACCCGCCAAAAATCAAAGCCTTCCGGTGCCGGCCCCGACCCCGGGACCAGCCTCAACGTCTCACGATGTCGAGGAAGGTGACTCGCATATAGGCGCGAGGGCAGGTCCCGGCAAGCGGCGAATAAAGCCGCATTTTCGTCGCCGGATCGGTCGCTTCGGTCGCTTCGGTCGCAAGCTCCGTCCGGCTTCGTCGCAGGCGGCGCGCCTTTTCCCGCCGGCCGGGCTTGGGGCGGCCGGCCCTATTCCAGGAGAGACAAGATGACCCTCGCTTCCGTCCAGTCCCAGCCCGCGCTCGAGGCCGAGCCAACGCCCGACCGCATCCTCGAGACCGGCATGGCCTTCTGGGCCTCCAAGACCCTGCTCAGCGCCGTCGAGCTGGGTGTGTTCAGCGCGCTCGCCTCGGGCCCGAGGACCGGCGCCGAGCTGCAGGCCGAGCTTGGCCTGCACCCCCGTGCGACCGCCGACTTCCTCGACGCGCTGGTCGCTTTGGACTTCCTCGCCCGCCGCGGCGACGGTGCCGAAGGCCGCTACATGAACACGCCCGCGACCGCGCTCTACCTCGACCGGGCCAGCCCCCGCTATGTCGGCGGCATGCTCGAAATGGCGAATGCCCGCCTCTACCCCTTCTGGGGCGACCTCGTTCCGGCGCTGAAGACCGGACGGCCGCAGAACGAGATCAAGCATTCGGGCAAGCCGCTGTTCGACGAGCTCTATGCCGATCCGGCCCGGCTCGAGCAGTTCATGGATGCGATGTCCGGCGTCTCGATGGCCAATTTCCAGGCTTTCGCGGACAGCTTCGATTTCTCGCCCTATCTGACGATGGCGGATATCGGCGGCGCCACCGGCCAGCTTTCGGCGATCGTCGCGGCGCGGCATCCGCATCTCGCCTGCCGCTCCTACGACCTGCCCGTCGTGAAGCCGATCGCCGAGCGCCGGATCGCCGAGGCCGGCCTCGCGGACCGGGTGAGCGCAGGCGAGATCGACTTCCTCACCGACGAGTTCCCGAGCGCGGACCTGATCACCATGGGGATGATCCTCCACGACTGGAATCTCGAGCATAAGAAGATGCTGATCGCCAAAGCCTGGCGGGCGCTGCCCGAAGGCGGCGCATTGGCCGCGATCGAGAACATCATCGACGACGCCCGCCGCGAGAATGCGTTCGGGCTGATGATGTCGCTGAACATGCTGGTCGAGTTCGGCGACGCCTTCGACTTCACCGGCGCCGACTTCGCCGGCTGGTGCCTCGAGGCCGGCTTCTCGCGCTGCGAGATCCTGCACCTGCGCGGCCCGGCGAGCGCCGCCATCGCCTATAAGTGATGATAAGGAGGCGGACGGGTCGCCCCGTCCGCCCAATGCTCCTATCGGGAACCGGGCGCCCGCTTGCGCGGGCGCTTGCTCAACGGCCGCGCCCGCAGCCGCCCGGATCGGCGTTCGAGCCCCGATCGCTGTCGGTCACGCCGTTGCCGCGGCCGTGGCCGGCGCCGTCGGAATTCGGACCGGAATCGCTGTCGGTGCAGGCCCGCGCACGGCCGCGGCGGCCATTGCCGGCCGGGTCGGCATAGCGGCCGCTGTCGCTGTCGGTCAGGCCGGAGCGGCGGGCATGGCCGTGGCCGGGGCGGTCCGCATTGGGGCCGCTGTCGCTGTCGCTGTAGCCGGTGCGGCTGCCGGGCGGATCGGCGTTCGGGCCGCTGTCGGAATCGCTGGCCTGCATGGCTTCCGCGCGGCCGCCGAGAACGGTGAGCGCGGCGCCGCCGACGATGGCGCCGCCGGCGACGCGGCCGAGGAACGAGCGGCGGCTAAGCTTACGCGTGACTTTCATGACAAATCCCCCTCTATCGGCGAGCACAGCCCTCGCCTCCCCAACAGCATAAAGGAGCGCCGCCGCGCTGGCCAGCCTTAAGGTGATGGAATTGCCGATGCCCCAGCCGAACGCGGATCGCCTTCATGCTGCGCCGGCTCCTCCGCGCGAAATACCACCACTGCGTCCACCACCCTGCTCCATCGCGCGGACGCCGGCCGGTGCTGGAAAAGGCTTCCCGGCACCTCACCCAAAGCAGCGAGCCGCTCCCGATCGAGATAGACGGCGTCCGCCCGCGACCGGGCCAGGGCCAGCGCTTCGAGCGAACCCGCCGCGGCCGGCGCGATCGGCCGGCTCGGCTCCCGCGGCGTCCAATAATGGGTGCCGCCCAGAGCGGTGAAGCCGAGCGAGAATGCCCGGCCGCCATAGGCCTCCCGAACGAAAGCGCCCATGTTCGGCGTGTCCGCATATTGGCCGCTCGGGGTGGCGTCCCGCGCGATGTGCGCGTTCGCGGCCCAGACGATGATCCGGCGGTGCGGCGGCAGCTGCGACACCAGGGAGAGGAAATTGAGGTACATCGACCGGTCGCGCTCCTCGGAGTAGCGGGTCATGTCGCCGGGCGTCGCCCAACGATCCCGGGTGATGAGCCGCTGCAGGCTGGCAATCATCGAAAGCTGGGCCGCACGCGTCGCGCGGTCGGCGTCGCGGCGCCCCCGGACTGCCTCGGCGATCGCGGCCAAGCAGCGCAAGGTCTCGCTGCGCTCCGGCTCCGCATGGGTACCGTCGGCCCCGTGCGTGCGCCGGTCGAGCAGCCGCCTGCACAAGGCGTTGCGGGAGTCCGCGAGGTTGGCGGCGAGGGCCGAGGGCATCTCGTCGTTCCCGTAGAAGGAGCCGAGGCTGCCCACCTGGTCGTCGAGCCCGCCGAGGACCAGCCGGCCCGCGCGCGCCCGATCGAACAGGAAGGGAAGGAGCGGCTGGAACTCCCGGTCGAAGCGCCAGAGGCCGCCCACCGCGGACGCGATCAGGTCCGGCGACACCGCCTGGCCGCTTCGAAGCCGGTCCGCAAATTCGAGAAAGTCGTAATGGTTAGCCTCGAAAAAGACCGCATTGTAGCCGCAACGCGTCACCAGCATGCGGACGAGCGCCGCTTTGAAGGCGACCGTGCGGCCGTCGCCATGATCCGCCTCGCCCAGCAAGGCGATGTCCCTGCCGCACAGATCGCGCACGGCGGCGCCGAGCGCGCCGCCCTCGCTTGGGGCGTGGGCCTGGGCGCGCTGCGTGCGACCGGGATGCGCCGGGTGGGGACGGGCGAAAGCGCCGCCGGACGCCGACAGCAGCGTCATGGCCATTAGCAGCAGCCGAAACATCTCTATACTCCCCGCCTCGGCGTCGATCAGGGAGCGGAGCATGAAGATCATCGGCAGCTATGTCAGCCCCTATGTCCGCAAGGTCACCGCCTGCCTGGCGCTGAAGGGGCTCGCTTACGAGATCGACCCGATCACGCCCTTCTTCGGCGGGCCGGAGTTCGGTCGGCTCTCGCCGCTCAGGCGGATTCCGGTACTGCTCCACGAGGATCTCGTGCTCACCGACAGCTCGGTGATCTGCGCTTGGCTCGACGAAGCCTTTCCCGAGCGCCCGCTGCTGCCCGCGACGCCGAACGAGCGCGCCCGCGCGCGCTGGCTGGAGGAATATGCCGACACCAGGCTCGGCGACCTCTTCATCTGGGGCCTGTTCTACCAGAAGCGCGTCCACCCCGCAGTCTGGGGCGAGCCGGGCGATGCGGCGCGGATCGAGAAGACGATCGCCGAGGACGTCCCCGCCGCGCTCGACTATCTCGAAGGCGAGCTGCCCGCCGAGGGCTGGCTGTTCGGCGAGATCGGCTTGGCCGACATCGCCGTCGCCAGCTTCTTCCGCAACGCGGCTTATGCCGATTTCGCGATCGACGCGGCCCGCTGGCCGCGCACTGCCGGCTTCGTCGAACGCGCCCTCGCCCATCCCTGCTTCGCCGCGACTTTCCCCTTCGAGCGCGCCCAACTCTCCACCAATCCGGCCGGCCGGCGCCAGGCCCTGCTCGACGCAGGCGCGCCGCTCAGCGCGGAGTCTGTCGGCACGCGGGAGCCACGCAAGGGGATCATGACACTCTGACGTCCGGTCAGCTCCTGCCGGCCTGCTCCGCCCGCGCCCGCAGGTCCGCGAGCACGCGCTCGAGATTGCGGCCAATCGCCCAGCGGGCAACCGGCTCCCAATAGAGCACCGGGTCCAGCCGCAGAACATGCTCCGCCTCGACGACGAGGCGGGTGCGGCCGCCCGGCAACGGCAGCAGGATAAAGCCGGTCGCACGCGTTTCGAAATAGCCGCGCACGTGCGGCGCGTGCACCTCGGCATAAGGGGACAATTCGGTCATCACGGGTGGCTGGCTGAGCAATGCGAAGGCGAGCCTTCGGCCCGGCTGCCATTCGGTGATCCGCTCTCGCGCGATTCCAGTCGAGAAGAAGCCGAGCCGTTCGGCGCCGACCCCCTGGCCGAGAAGACGCGCGCGGATCGGATAAGCGAGGCCGAGCCGGAAGGGCAGGCCGGGCGTCAGGCGGATCTCCTCGTCCGAAGTCAGCGCGCGCCACACCGCCGCCGGCGGCGCGGCGATGTCGATGCTCGCGTTGGAGCGGATGACGACATTCGGCGGCATCGCGGCCTCGATCGCGAAGAGCAGGGGCAGCACGGCAACGCAGGCCAAAGGCGCGGAGCCCCCGGCGCGAACGGCCGCGAGCGCGCGGCCCATCAGGCCGCCGACCAAGGCCGCACCGGCGCCCAGCGGCGCGGCGAGGATGATGCAGACCAGCCCTTCGAGCGCGACCGCGATCAGCATCAGGCAGCCGAGCGCCGCTGCGGCGAGCACGAGCAGTTGGCTCCGCCGGCCATCGATCAGGCCGTTGCGATTGGCCAGGTAGGCGGTGGTCAGGCCCACGACGAACGGCGTGAACACGAACAGCCCCCAACCATAGGCGCCGAAGGCGAGGGCCGAAACCGTCACCCCGAACAGGATCAGCGCCATCCCCGCCAGCATGCCCTGGACGATCGCGAAAGCATTCGCCTGAGCTTCCGGAGGTGCGGTGCTTTCGTCCTCTGCCGAGACCGGAACTGCGGCCAGGGCGAAGAGCGCGACCACCTGGACGATCGGGACCAGGACGAAGGGGACCAGCGCATAGCCCTGCCGCGAGGCGGCAGCCCGGCGGAAGGCGAGCATCGCGAGCAAAGCGGCCGCGATCAGGTTGGCGACGAAGGCCAGAGCGGCGATCCCGGGCGACAGGTCGGGGATTTGCGCGAAGCTTGCCAGCGGCATCAGCCAGAATTCGGCGTCGAGCGGCAGCCTCTGCCCGAGCGCGGCGCTTGCCGTCAGCAGGATGGCATGCTGGGACAGGAAGGCGGCCGGTGCCGCGACCGCATAAGTGAGCCGGCGGATGCCGCCGTCGAAGACCGCCGGCCAGGCCATGCTCAGCGCCGCATCGCGAGGCGGCGCAGGACCGGGCAGCCGGCGCCCTGCTCCGCAACGCGCCGAAGCGCCGGGCGGAAGGGCAGAAGCTGCGGCGTCACGATGTCCCAGGCCAGGCCGCAGCGTTCGAGCAGGCAGATCAGGGCCCAGCCCGGATCGGCCTGGCCCGGCTCCAACCCGAGCTTCGCGGAGCCTGGAAAGGCGTGATGATTGTTGTGCCAGCTCTCGCCCATGCTGATCAGGCCGGCGATGGCGACGTCATGGCCCTGCACGGCGGCACCGTCGACGAGCCAGGTCTGCCCGCCTTCGAGATGGGCGAAATGGCCGACCAGCCAATGGCCGGTGACGCAGACCGCGACCCGCGCGCAGATCCCCCAGACCAGCCAGGGCAGGCCGCCGATCGCGAGGAACAGGATCGCCCAGGGCAGCTGCTGCGCCATCCAGTGCCGCTCCAGCCAGGAGTAGAAACGATCCTCCGCGACCCGCGGCTCCAGCCGGAACTCGGGCGGTGAGTCGAGGTGGAGCAGGCAGTGGAGCTGGCGCCACCCGTCGCGCCAGAAGCCGCCGCGGTGGCCGAAGAAATCGTGGCAGGCCGGCTGGCGCTGCGCCCAGTCGCGCATGTCGTGGATGCGGATCATGCCGATCGGCCCGGCCATGCCGACCAAGGTGCCGAGATAGACGAAGAGACGCTCGAGCCAGAGCGGACATTGGAAGCTCGAATGGATCAGCCGCCGGTGCATGCCGACCGAATGGCCGGCGCACAGCGTGACCGCGCTGCTGCCGAGGAAGAGCAGGACGGCCCCGGTGCTGAGGAAGAGAGGACCGAGCAGCAGTGCCGACAGCGTCATCGATCCGATCCAGAGCGACTTGGCCGGCGCCCAGCGCACCTCGCCGCGCACCGGATCGGCCGAGGGACCCGCCAGGATCCGCGCCGAGCCGGGCACGAGCCGCATCGCCCTTATTCCTTCGCCTTGGGGCGGCGGTCGCGCAGCCGCGCGCTTTCGCGCTTCAACGGGGCGGACACCGGGCAGACGTTCTGGACGAAGCCGTTCAGCGTGTTGACCAGATTGTCGCGCACCAGAAAATAATGGACGAACTGGCCCTTCTTCTCGCTGCGCACGAGGCCGGCATTTTCCAGTACCTGCAGATGCTTGGAGATAGCGGGCTTGCTCATCTCGAAGCGCGCCGCGATCTCGCCGGCGGTGAGGTCGACCTCGGCCAGATAGGCGAGGATCTTGCGCCGCGGCGTCGAGGCGAGCGCCTCGAAAATCTTCTCGAGCTGCATGTTCATATTTAACGAATTAGTTAATTGCCTCATTCGTTCAGAAATGCAAGCCCTGATCGCAAGGATCGCTTCGTGCCGGCCGTTCATCGGACCGCGAGCATGTGCGGAGTTGGGAAATTCGGCGCCCCGACGTCGCATCCTCTCGTGGAAAACCGGTTCCCACTCTATCGCGCGATGCTCTAGAGGATCGCCGCGCCGGAGGTCCGTCATGCCCCTGCCCCGCTTGGTCCTGCTCGCCGTCCTGGTCCTGATCGGCTGCTCCGGCGGCGACCGCGGCGCCGCCGCCCCCGCTTCGGACCGGCCCTTCCAGGTCGAGGCGCTCGCCACGTTCGACGAGCCCTGGGCGATGACCTTCCTGCCCGATTCGGGCCAGGCTCTGGTCACCGAGAAGCCCGGGCGGCTGAAATTATGGACGCCGGGCCGGCCGCCGATCGAGGTCGCCGGGGTGCCGCCGGTCGCTTATGGCGGCCAGGGCGGGCTCGCCGATATCGTCCTCCACCCCGATTTCGCGCAGAACCGGCTCGTCTATCTGAGCTATGCCGAACCGGGGCCGGGCGAGGCCAGCGCGGGCGCCGTGGCCCGCGCCCGGCTGACGGTCGAGAACGGCGCCGCCCGGCTCGACGGCTTCCAGGTGATCTGGCGCCAGACGCCGCGGATGGACGGCGGTCAATATGCGCTGCGCATCGCCTTCGGCCCGGACCGCCTGCTCTACATCAGCTCGGGCGAGCGCCAGCATTTCGAGCCGGCGCAGGACATGGGCTCCAATCTCGGCAAGATCGTCCGCCTCAACGACGACGGCACGCCCGCCGCCGGCAATCCCTTCGCGGCGCAGGGCGGCGTCGCCGCGCAGATCTGGAGCCTCGGCCACCGCAACCCGCTCGGCCTCGCCTTCGCGCCGGACGGCCGGCTCTGGGAGGACGAGATGGGGCCGCGCGGCGGCGACGAGCTCAACCTGATCCTGCCCGGCCGCAATTACGGCTGGCCGCGCGCCTCCAACGGCAGCCATTATGACGGGCGCGACATTCCCGACCATCGGCCCGGCGACGGCTTCGAGGCGCCGCAGCTCTGGTGGAACCCGAGCATCTCGCCGTCGAGCCTCATCGTCTATACCGGCGCGATGTTTCCCGAATGGCGCGGCGACGCGCTGATCGGGGCGCTCTCCGGCCAGGCGCTGATCCGCGCCCGCCTGCGCGGCGGCCATGCCGAGAAGGCGGGGCAGTGGGAGATGGGCGCCCGCATCCGCGAGGTCGAGCAGGGGCCCGACGGCTCGGTCTATCTGCTCGAGGATGGACCGGGCGGAAGGCTGCTCAGGCTGACGCCGCGGCGGTGAACCCGCCGTCCATCCCTATTTCAGCATCCGCGTCATCAGCCAGGCGGCCGCCACGATCACCACCGCGAGCAGCAGGGTGACGATCACGAACACCCGGCTCTGCCGGCCGGTCGTGATCATGTAGAGGGCATTGACGCTGCCGACCGCGCCGAACAGGATCACCGCGCCGAACAAAGCGAGGATCATCCGCGCCTGGTCCCCATTGCCGTTGAAGCGGCCATTCTCATAGGCGACCTGCGGATGGAGCAGGGTCGGCAGCAGGCTCCAGGTGATCCCGCCCATGAACAGGACCAGGAACAGGCCGCAGAAGAGCAGGACCCAGCCGCGGATGCGGATGTTGCGCGAGCTCTTCATCGCCCAGCCGCATTGCGGGCATTTCTTCGCGCTGCCTTCGATGGTGATCCCGCAGAGCGGCGACAGGCAGGTGCTTCGATCGGCCATGGCTTCCCCCCTCGTCGGGAGGCTACACCCGCCGGTAGCGGAAATACCAGACCTCGCGGCCCTCGCGCCGCGCCTTGGCCTCGTAGCGGGTCTCCGGCCAGCCGCCCGGACGGGCGAGAAAATCCCGCGCGCTTTCCGCAAGCCAGTCGAAGTCGCGGCGCTGCCCCATCACCATCATCGCCCAGCGGCAATAGACCGGATCGTCGGTGCCGAGCCGGAACTCGGCACCGGGCTGAAGCTTGGCCGCGATCAGGTCGAGCGGGCCGGGATTGACCATCCGCCGTTTCGCATGGCGCGCCTTCGGCCAGGGATCGGGATGGAGCAGGTAGACGAAGCGCAAGCTTGCGTCGGGCAGCCGCTCCAGCACGGACAGAGCATCGCCCATGTGCAGGCGGACATTGGCGAGATGCTTGTCCTGCAGATGGCCGAGCGCTGCGGCGACGCCGTTGAGGAAGGGCTCGGCGCCGATGAAACCATGATCGGGCAGCAAATCGGCGCGGAAGGCGAGATGCTCGCCGGCGCCGAAGCCGATCTCGAAATGAAGCGGCCGCTCGTCGCCGAACAGGCGGCGCGAATCGAGCGGCCCTTCGGCGGGCACGCTGAGCGCCGGCAGCAATTGCTCCACCAGCCCCGCCTGCCCCTCGCGCAATCGGCGACCCTTGGCGCGGCCGTAGAGCCTGCGGAGGGTGAGCGGATCGGCCATGCCGGCCGCTTAGCCAAGCCACCGCGCCTCGTCACCCCGGACCTGTTCGTCACCCTGGACTTGATCCGGGGTCCACCTTTCTTGAATTGGCCACAGCAAGGAAAGTGGATGCCGGATCAGGCCCGGCATGACGAAGAAGGCCGCAAATCCGGCCTAGCTTGAGATCAGGAGCCGCCGAACAAATCCCGGTGCGCCTCGCGCAGCGCCGCCTTCTGCACCTTGCCCATCGCATTGCGCGGCAGCGCGTCGGCGAAGAGGATGCGGCGCGGCTGCTTGAAGCGGGCGAGGTCGGCGATTCCGGCGAGCACCGCCGCTTCGTCGAGCGCCGGATCGCTGCGCACGATCACCGCGACCGCCGCTTCGCCGAGGTCGGGATGCGGCACGCCGATCACCGCGCTTTCGGCAACGCCGGCCACCGCGTCCAGCGCAAGCTCGATCTCCTTGGGATAGAGGTTGAGCCCGCCGGCGATGATCAGATCCTTGGCCCGGCCGACAATGGCGACGCGGCCGTCCGCGGCCATCGTGGCGATGTCGCCGGTGATGAAATGGCCGTCGGCGCGCATCTCCTCCGCGGTCTTTTCGGGATTGCGCCAATAGCCCTTGAACAGGTTCGGCCCTTTGATCTCGAGCACGCCCGGCTCGCCTCGCGGCAGCTCCTCGCCATGGTCGTCCGCTACCCGTGCTTCGACGCCGGGCAAGGGATAGCCGACCGTGCCCGGCAGCCGCTCGCCCTCATAGGGATTGGAGCAGATCATCCCGGCCTCGGTCATCCCGTAGCGTTCTAGGATGCGGTGACCGGTCTTATCCTCGAATTCGGCGAAGGTCGCTTCGAGCAGCGGCGCCGAGCCGCTGACGAACAGCCGCATGCCGGACGCCGCCGCGCGGGTCAGGCCTGGATGGGCGGCGAGGCGGACGTAGAAGGTCGGCACGCCCATCAGGATCGTCGCCCGGGCCAGGTCGGCAAGCACCGCATCGGCGTCGAAGCCGGCATGCCAGAGCATCGTCGAGCCGTTCAGCAAGGCGCCGTTCAAGGCCACGAACAGGCCGTGGACATGGTAGATGGGCAAAGCGTGGATCAGCACGTCGCCGGCCTGCCAGCGCCAATACTCCTTCAGCACGAGCACATTGGAGGCGAGATTGTCGTGGCTCAGCATCGCCCCCTTGGAGCGGCCGGTCGTGCCCGACGTGTAGAGGATGGCGGCGAGATCATCCGGGCCGCGCGCCACCGTCTCGAACGCGGCCGGCTCGGCTTCGAGGGCGGCGAGGTCGAGATGGCCCGGCGCGAAGATCAAAGCCGGCTCGGCATCGTCGATGAAATAAGAGAGTTCGGCCGGCGTGTAGGCAGTGTT
>JAFAZM010000107.1 GCA_019239785.1 Sphingomonadaceae bacterium | reverse complement strand
GCTCGCGATCCTGCTCGTCTCCTATCTGGTCATCTGCTGGGCGTTCATGCCGCTCTATCTCACCAGCGTCCGCGGCTATTCGAACGATGCAATGGCCTGGCTGATGGGGACGCTCGGCATCTCCGCGACGATCGGCAGCTTCGCCGTCTCGGGCCTGTCGGACCGGATCGGACGGCGGCCGGTGATGATCGCGACCCCGTTCATCGGCCTGATCCTCCCTTTGGGCGCGCTCTGGTTCACCGGCTCGGCCTGGCTGCTCGGCGCGATCTTCTTCCTCGGCTGGAGCCTGGTCGGCATCTTCCCCTTGTTCATGGCGACGGTGCCGTCCGAGAGCGTCGATCCCCGCCATGTCGCAACCGCGCTCGGCCTCTGCATGGGCAGCGGCGAGGTGATCGGCGGTGCGCTCTCGCCCTCGCTCGCCGGCGCCGCCGCCGATGCCTGGGGCCTGGCGATGCCGCTCTGGATCATGGCCGGCCTCGCCATCGCCGCCGGCCTCGCCGCCAGCGCGCTCGAGGAAAGCGCACCGGCCCGGAGGCGCGCGCCCACTGCCGGAATTTGATTTCACGCCGTGAAACGCATGGACTTTGCCTGAGGGTGGAACGGCTTCGGTCGATTAGTATGCAACAGCAACGAATTTCCACCGGCAGGCAACGCATTCGCGAAGACGAAGCGTAGGGGAGGATGGAATGACGCGCATATATCTGCTGTCGACTGCGGCGATCGCTCTGATTGCCGCCACTCCGGCCTGGGCCGCGGACGACCAGCCGCCTCCGCCCGCGCCGCCCGCGACCCCGCCGCCGACGACGGCCGCGCAGGGCGGCACGGACATCATCGTCACGGCCCAGCGCCGCGCGCAAAGGCTGCAGGACGTGCCGGTCGCGGTCACCGCCTTCACCGACCAGGCCCTGGAGGAGCGCGCGGTCAGCGAGGTCGCGCAGCTCTCCAACATCTCGCCGAACGTGACCCTGGACGGCGGCACGCCCTTCTCGGCCACCTCCCAGGTGCTTTCGGCCTATATCCGCGGCATCGGCGCCAACGATTTCGCCTTCAACCTCGATCCGGGCGTCGGCATCTATCTCGACGGCGTCTATCTCGCCCGCACCGTCGGCGCGAACCAGGATTTGCTCGACGTCGAGCGGATCGAGGTGCTGCGTGGCCCGCAGGGCACCCTCTTCGGCCGCAACACGATCGGCGGCGCGATCAACATCGTCACCCGTGGCACGGGCGACATCCCGCTCGCCGACGGTCTCGGCATGATTCTCTCCGGCAGCTTCCAGGACCGGGACGGCTATGTCCGCCACGTTCCCTATACCGGGCCCGGCGCCAATCTGATCGGCAACTCGACGCCGAGCGAGGCCTTCCTGCTCGCCGGCTATCGCCGCTACGACACCGAGGGCGGCGACCATACCTGGAACCTGCGCGGCCGGATCGACTATACCAATCACAGCAATTTCCGGATCTCGCTGACCGGCGACTATTCGAAGACCAACACCAGCCAGCTGCCCAACACCCTGCTGCTGACCACCGGCTTCATCCCGGGTCCGTTCGCCGGCCTCAATCCGTTCGATCTCGGCCCCGCCGAAGGCTTCCCGATCCAGACCGCGCTCGACGTGATCACCGGCTCGTCGGGCTTCCTGTTCGCCGGCCTCTACAATTTCTGCATCGGCGCCTCGCCGGCGCAGATCGCTTCCCGCAACGCGGCCAACCTCTGCGGCCCGCGCGCGACCTTGGCCGGGCCGAACACGAGCGCGCCGCTCGCCAGCCCGACGCTCGGCGGGGCCAATTTCCCGGGCAATCCGGCGCCCGATCTGATCCCCTACGACAACCGCTTCATCTCGCCGAACATCGACCGCTCCTATGCGAACGGCCCGGGCTTCTCGAACCTCGAGAGCTGGGGGGGCGCGGGCACGGTCGAGTTCGACCTCAGCCACAATCTCACGCTGAAATCGATCACCGCCTATCGCGAGCTGCATTGGAACGCGGCGATGGACCTGGACGGCGCGCCGATCCCGGCCTTGCAGGTCAGCTTCATCATGAACCAGTGGCAGTTCAGCCAGGAGGTGCAGCTGCTCGGCAACTTCCTCGACAACAGGCTGAACGTCGTCCTGGGCGGCTATTACTTCAAGGAAGCTGGCGACCTGCACGACCTGGTGCCGTTCATCGAGGGCCTGCTCCAGGTGGACGGGCCGAACACGCTCCGGACCGAGAATTACGCCGCCTTCGGCCAACTCGACTGGCGGATCGCGCCCTGGCTCGGCCTCACCCTGGGCGCCCGCTACACGCACGAGAACAAGGCGTTCGAAGGCGGCCAGTCCGATCGCAACGGCTTCAATTACGACCTGTTCAACTGCCCCAATTACAACAGCCCGCTCTGCGTCGCTTTGGTCGGCTTCAACGATCCGAACCAGCCGCTGCGCTATTATGTCGAGGGGCTGAACCACAAGAGCTTCAACAATTTCTCGCCGCGCGCGGGCATCCAGCTCCATCCCAGCGACAATGTGATGGTCTATGGCAGCTGGTCGCGGGGCTACAAGACCGGCGGCTGGACGACGCGCCTGTCCAACCCGCTGCCGACCGCGCCGGACTTCGACGAGGAGAAAGCGGAAAGCTTCGAGCTCGGCTTCAAATCCTATTTCTGGAATCGTCGCGGCACCCTCAACGTGGCGCTGTTCGACACCCGCTACACCGGCATCCAGCTGAACTTCCAGCAGGGCGTCTCGCCGACCATCCAGAATGCCGGCACCGCCCGCATCCGCGGCGCCGAGGTCGAGCTATCCTGGGCGGTCAACTCGATGTTCCACATCGACAGCTCGGTCGGCATCATCCACGCCACCTATTCGAGCGTGCTGCCGCAATCGCAGGTCGCGCCGAACCCGCTGCAGGCCGGCGTCTTCCCCGGCGCGGACCTGCCCAAGACGCCGCACCTCACCTTCAACATCAGCCCGCGGCTGACCTTCCCGCTCGGCGGCAACCTTGGCTCGCTAACCCTGGTCGCCGATTACACCTACACCTCGCCCTTGTGGAACGACACCGAGCGCACCTTCCTGCTCCGCCGCCACGAGACCAACATCGTCAACGGCTCGATCACCTGGCGCTCGCAGAACCAGCGCTGGTCGCTCACCGCCGGCGTCACCAACCTGCTCGACGATCGCTATCTGGTCACCGGCCAGGCGCAGATCGCCGGCGGCGTCATCTACGGCACCTACAACCGGCCCGACGAATGGTATCTGCGCGCGGGCTTCGAATTCTAAGGGGGCGGGGGCCGGGCTCAGGCCCGGCCCCGAGCCTCGTTCGACGGGAGCATGAATGTCATAGCTCAACCGCTCATCCTGAGTAGCCGGTGAGCTTGTCGAACCGGCGTATCGAAGGACGCACAGTGCGGGAGCGGTCCTTCGATACGGGTCTTCGCCAGGCTCAGCCGCTACTCAGGATGAGCGGAAGCTGTTCCGAGGAGCGTATCAATGCCCGAAGCCGCCACCACCGAATTCTGGAAAGACATCAAGCCGGTCCCGAACAGCTTCAAGCCGGGCGTGCTCCCCGAAGTCTATATGAAGGACCCGGCCAATTCGGACCGGCGCTATTTCGTGCCGGTCAGCGAGACCGTCTATTCCCGGCCGATCTGGATCTCGCCGCAGCGCAACATGTGGGCGGACGTGCTGATGTCCGAGAAAGCGGGGCTGGTGAACCGCCACTACCATCCGCACCATATCTTCGCCTTCACCCTCTCCGGCAAATGGGGCTATCTCGAGCATGACTGGACGGCGACCAAAGGCGACTTCGTCTATGAGACGCCGGGCGAGAGCCACACCCTGGTCTGCTACGAATCCGACGAGCCGATGAAGGTGTTCTTCGTCGTCACCGGTCCGCTTGCCTGGCTGGACGAGGAGGGCAATGCGGTCGCGATGTACGACGTCCACGATTATATCGCCGCCGCCCGCGCCCATTATGCCTCGAACGGGATCGGCGCCGATTATGTCGACACCCTGTTCCGCTGACGGGGCGCGGCCCCGTAAGGGCGCTGTTCAGCCGCCGCGCGCTCGGGCAGGATGCCGCGACATCGCTGAAGGGACCTAGCGCATGCCCAGCCTCGACCATGTCAACATCCAGACCGAGAAGCTCGGCGAGACCGTCGCCTTCTACCGCGACGTGCTGGAGCTCCGCGCCGGCAATCCGCCGCCGCCGCTCGATCCGTCCCAGGTCCAATGGATGTTCGACGGCGACGACCGCGCCATCTTCCACCTCTCCATGCCCGGCGCACTGGTCGGCACGGGCGTGGTCAACAGGGCGATGGCGGACACCGGCGCCGTCCACCACGTCGCTTTGTCCTGCAAGGGCCACGACCAGATGATCGACCGGCTCGACCGGCTCGGCCTCGCGCACAACGAGAACCATGTCGTCGCGATCGACCTCAAGCAGATTTTCGTGCGCGATCCCAACAACGTGCTGCTGGAATTGAATTACCACAAGGGCAATCATTGAGGAGAGAGACGATGGCGGACGCGTTCATATCGCGGCCCGAGGCGAAGACGATGTCGGCCCCGCCCTCGACCAGGGCCGACATCGTCGACGTCGGCTTCGCCCACAAGGCTTTGGTCGACCGGCTGAGCCCGGGCGGCCGCTATATCGACGCCGAGAGCGACGTCGACAGCCCCTGGGTGCCGTTCGGCGACAATGCCGCGATCAAGCATCTCGCCTTCGACGTGCGCCAGAACCTCTTCTCCAACATCCTCTGGGTGAAGGGGCCAGGCGTGATCGGCACCCATCTCCACCGCGGCACGATCGTGATGGTCTGCCTGGAGGGAAGCGTCCGCTATCTCGAATATGACTGGGTCGCCTCGCCCGGCGGGCTGATACTCGAAGTGCCCGGCGAGAGTCACACGCTCGTCACCGAACATCCCAACGGCGTGAAATTGTTCGGCTGGATGCAGGGGCCGATCGAATTCTACGACGACCAGGGTGCCTTCGTCGCGACCACCGACGTCTGGTGGTTCATCGACCATTATGAGAGCCACTGCCGCGCGCACGGGATTCCGATCAACCCGAAGCTCTATCTCTGACGGCGACCGGACGGAGGGCGCGGCATGCACAGGATCGAGATCGAGCCGCATCTGGCCGCCCGGCTGAAGCGGGAACGCGGCGGCCGGCTCTATCTCACCGAGCGGCTGGACGGGCCTCGCACCGCGCATGTCGTCATCGACCTGCAGAATGGCTTCATGGAGCCGGGCGCGCCGGCCGAGGTGCCGATCGCGCGGGAGATCGTGCCCAACGTCAATGCCATCTCCGACGCGGTGCGGCGCGCCGGCGGCACCAACCTCTTCGTCCGCTTCACGACGCCGCCGCTCGAAGCTTGGTCGAGCTTCTATTCCCGCTTTCCGCCCGAGCATCGCCAGGCGCACCGGGACGCCTTCGTCGCCGGCAGCCATTATTGGCAGCTCTGGCCGGGGCTCGACATAAAAGGCGAGGATCCGATCGTGGAGAAGGGCCGCTTCGCCGCCTTCATCCCAGGCACGTCCGACCTGCACGAGGTGCTGCAGGCGCGCGGCATCGATACGTTGATCATCACCGGCACCGTCACCAATGTTTGCTGCGAATCCACCGCGCGGGACGCGATGCAGTTCAACTACAAGGTGATCTTCGTGGCTGACGGCACCGCCGCCTTCACCGATGCCGAGCATAACGGCACGCTCAACAGCCTGTGCGCGCTCTTCGCCGACGTCATGTCGACCGAGGACGTGGTCGCCCTGCTCGACGGCAGCACCGCCGCGCCCGCGTCGGCGGGGGGCCTCGCGACATGAAGACACTCGACCAGTTCGACATACGCGGCCGCTCGGCCATCGTGACCGGCGCCGCCTCCGGCATCGGCCTCGCTTATGCCGAGGCGATGGCCGAGGCCGGCGCGAAGGTGACCCTCACCGACATCGACGGCGAAGCGGCGGAGCGCGAGGCGGCGCGCATCCGGAGCGAAGGCGGCGAGGCGCGGGCCGACCGGCTCGACGTCGCCGAGCGCGGCCAGTATCGCGCCGTCTTCGATGCCCATGTCGACGCCTATGGCGGGCTCGACATCGCCTTCGCCAATGCCGGCGTCGATCCCGGCCCCGGCTTCTGGAACCCGGCCGGTCATCGCAATCCCGACGGCCAGATCGACACGTTCGATCCCGCCAACTGGGACCGCTCGACCGCGATCAACCTCACCGGCATCTACGACACGATCCGCGAATCGGCGCGGGTGATGAAGGCCGGCGGCAAACCGGGCTCGATCATCGCCACCGCATCGAACGCCGGGCTGGTCTGCGAGGCGATCGTCGGCATGCCCTATATGGCGGCCAAGGCCGGCGTGCTGCACATGGTCCGCCACATCGCCTTCGAGCTCGCCGAGTTCCGCATCCGCGTGAACGCGATCGCGCCGGGGCCGTTCGTGACCAATATCGGCGGCGGCTGGCTGAAGGACCCGGTGGTGCGCGAGGCCTGGGACAGCTCGGTGCCGCTGGGTCGGATCGCCGAGACCGACCAGATCAAGCCGCTCGCTTTGTACCTCGCTTCCGACGCTTCGAACTATTGCACCGGCAGCACGATGCTGATCGACGGCGGCATGGCGCTGGGCAAGTTCGGATGATCCGTGCCGCGGTAATGCAGGGGCTGCATCGGCCGCTTGCGATCGAGCGCCTGCCCGATCCGGAGCCCGGCGAAGGCGAATTGCTCGTCCGCGTCGGCCGCTGCGGAATCTGCGGCTCGGATCTGCACATGACGGAGGACCCGGCCTTCGGCCGCGGCGCGGGCGACGTGCTCGGCCACGAATTCGCCGGCGAGGTGGTGGCGCTCGGCAAGGGGACGGAGGGGATCCGGCTCGGCGACCTGGTCTCGGTGATCCCGCTGGCGAGCTGCGGCCGTTGCGAGACCTGCCTGGCCGGCGAGCCTGCCTGGTGCGCGAGCTTCGGCTTGCAGGGCGGCGGCTATGCCGAATATGCGCTGACCCGCCCGAACCAGTGCGTGCGCCTGCCGAAATCGGCGAGCCTTGCCGACGGCGCGATCGTCGAGCCCCTCGCGGTCGCGTTGCACGGGGTGATGCTCTCCGGCCTGAAGCCCGGCGACAAGGTGCTGGTGCTCGGCGCCGGTCCGATCGGTCTCGGCGTCGCATTCTGGGCGAAGCGGCACGGCGCAGCGCGCGTGATCGTGCAGGACGTCGTGCCCTTTCAGGAACAGCGCGCGCTGGCGATGGGTGCGGACGCCTTCATCGCCGAGCCGGAGGATCCGGTCGGCGCCGCGGAGCGCGCGCTCGGCGGCAAGGCTGACCTGGTCTTCGAATGCGTCGGCATTCCCGGCCTGATCGCGCGGGCGGTCGAGCAGGTCCGGGTGAAGGGGACGATCCTGCTGCTCGGCCTCTGCACGCGGCCCGACACGTTCAACAGCTTCGCGATGCTCTCCAAGGAGATCCGCCTCGTCACCTCCGCCTTCTTCAAGCGGCAGGAGTTCGAGACGGCGCTCGACGCGCTCGACGCCGGCGCCGCCGAGCCGCGGCTGCTGGTTACGGATACGATCGGCTTGGCGGACGTGCCGGAGGTGTTCGAAGGGCTCAAGCGGCGGACGCACCAATGCAAGGTGCTGATCGCGCCCTAGCCTAAGGTCCTCCCCGGGATGGGGAGGTGGCAGGCCGAAGGCCTGACGGAGGGGGCCCGGAGCCACCGCTGCGCAAACGCCGGCCCCCTCCACCACGCCGCTTCGCGGCGCGGTCCCCCTCCCCGTCCCGGGAGGATCGTCTAGCCCACCATCTCCAGCAACTCCCCGACCCCGCTCAGCGCCAACATGGGTCGGTCCCGCTCCGGCAACCCCTTCAGCGCCGCGAGTCCGCTGAGCCCCGTCGCCACGCCCACCGAGATCGCGCCGACCGCATTGGCCATGCGCATCTCCAGCGCCGGATCGTCCCCGACGACCACCACGTCAGACGCGTCGCGCCGCTTCAGCCCCATGCTCGCCAGCGCGCAGAAGAAGGCGTCGCGCGAGGGCTTGCCGAGGATCCTGGGCAGCCGGCCGAGATAGGCGCGCACGACCGCGTTCATCGCATAGCTGGTGCCCATCGCCCGCCCGTCGGCGGTGGCGAAGAAGGGGACGTTGCTCGCGGTGACCGCGACCGCGCCGGCGAGCACGTCCTGCACCGCCGCCTCCAGATCCCGAAAGGTGAACTCGCGATGCCAGCCGAGATAGACCGCCTGCACGCCGTCCGCCTGCTCCGACGGGCCGATCACCTCGATCCCTTTGGCCAGCAAAGGCGCGGACGTGCCCGCCGTGCCGAGCACGCGTACCCGGTTGATGCCGCGCGCTACCAGCCAGGCCGCGGTCGAGGAGGAGGGCGTCATCATCTCCTCGTCCTCGACGTCGAAGCCGGCGCCGCGCAGGCTGGCGGCATAGGCGGCTGGCGGCTTGGCGGTGCCGTTGGTGAAGATGCGGACGGGGATGTTGTCGCGCTTGATCCGGGCAATCAGTTCGATCGCGCCGGGCAAAGCTTCGTGGCCGCCGCTGGTCCGGTCGCCGAGCGCGATCGTGCCATCCATGTCGAAGATGAAGCCGCGCGCCGAGGCGATGCGGGCGCGTGTGTCGTCGCCGGAGGTCCGCGGGTTACGCATGAAGCTCGGCCAGAAAACCCTCCCCCCGGCGGGGGGAGGGTAGGGTGGGGGGGCTCCGCGGCTGGGATGAAGCCCCGAACGCCCGACACCCCCTCCCTGCCCTCCCCCTCAAGGGGGAGGGTTTAAGAAGAAGGCGTCGGCCTTCGCTAAGCAACAGCCGTCCCCGCATGGAGCACAAGCCGGAAGCCCGGCCGCTCGACCATCAGATCCCGCGCCGCTGGCCGCGCGGCCAGCTCCTTCAAAAGCTTCAGCACCGGCGCCGCCTCCGGCGTATAGGTCGGCCGCGCCCGGCCCGCCGCGAGCATCGCATCGACCTGGTCGGCGGGCATCACCGCCCGCAGCAGGAACTCCTCCTCTCCCATGTTCGCCCCGAACCGCTTCTTCAAATCGGCAAGGGCGGGAAAGGTCGGCTCCTCCTCGATCTCGCGCGCCCGCGGCCGGTCGAGGATCGCGCCGAGCACCTCCGGATCTACCGGGCTGGTCGGCCGGCCGAACTTGCCGAGCACGTAGCGCAGCACCTGGTCCGAAACCTGGCCGTAGCGGGCGGCGCCGATCACGTTGAACAGGGCCTGGCTCATGACCATCTGCGGGAAGGGCGTGACCATGATCGGATGGCCCAGTTCGGCCCGCACCCGCTCGGTCTCCTCGATCACCGCCGGGAAGAGATGGCCGAGCTTCAATTCGTCGAGCTGGCGCTTCGTCGTCGTCATCACCCCGCCGGCGATCTGGTGGCGGAGGAAGCTGGCGTCGAAGCTTTGCGGCGTGCCGGGCGGCAAGCCCTCGGCCCGCGCCAGCCGCCACCAATAATCGGAGAGCTGGCCCAACATTGCCTCGTCGACCGGCACCTCGTGCCCCGCTTCCTTCAGATTGGCGAGCATCCGCCCGGCCTCGGGCAGCGAGCTGCCGTCGCCGAGCGGCCCAATCCCGACATGGACCGCGCTGATGAAGCCCAGGTCCGCGGCGGCGAGCGAGGTCACCGGGCCGTAGCCGATCGTGCAATGGGCGTGGATCTCGAGCGGCTTCGCGCCGATCGCCGCCTTCACCGCCGGCGCCAGGGTCCGCACCCGGTCGGGCGACATCAGCCCGCTCGGGTCCTTGAGGTAGAAGAGATCGACGTGCGGGCTTGCCGCCAGCTTGCCGGCGAAATCGGCGTAGAAAAGGTCGTCGTGCACGTCCGACAGGGTGAAGGTGAGCGCCCCCATCACCTCCGCATCGCCCTCCTCCTTCACCAGCCGCGACGCCTCGATCACGGCGTCCGGATCGTGCATCGGATCGAGCATGATGAAGCGGCGGATGCCGTTCGCCTGCAGCCGCCGGTAGACGAGGCGCATGAACTCCGGGTCCGCCTGCTGCCAGGCGATGAACCTCAGGCCCGTGGTGATGAACTGGAGCGGTGTCCGCGGCATCGCCGCGCGCATCCGCCGGATTCGCTCCCACGGATTGTTGCGGAAATAACGGACCGCGACCGCCATGTGCGTGGAGGAGGTGAAATCGATCGCACGGAAGCCGGCGCGATCGAGCTTGCCGGCGATCTCCAGCATCTGGGCGGTGTGCAGCCCGGTGGCGCCCCACAGGCTCTGATTGCCGTCGCGGATGGAAACGTCGACGAGATGGACCTGAGCCACCCTCAATCCTCCCTGCGCGCGAAGCGCATGGGGAGGAAAGGAGGGCGCCGGCTACGCATTCCCGAAGCCTTCGAAGAAGCGCGTGTCCACACCGCCTTGGACGAAGCGAGGATCCGCCGCGATGGCGCGGTGGAGGCCGGCCGTCGTCTCCACCCCCTCGATCTCCAGCGCATCCAGCGCCGAGCGCAGCCGCGCCACCGCCTCCGCGCGGTCGCTGCCCGACACGATCAGCTTCCCGATCAGCGAATCGTAGAGCGGCGGGACCTTGCCGCCGTCGGCGATATGGGAGTCCACCCTGATGCCCGGACCCGCGGGCCAGGCGGCGCGGCGGACGGTGCCGGGCGAGGGCCGGAAGTCGCGCCGCCCATCCTCGGCGTTAATCCGCGCCTCGATCGCATGGCCTTCAAGGGCGATCGTCTCCTGCCGCACGCCCAGAGGCTCGCCGCCGGCGATCAGCAATTGCTGCTCGACCAGGTCGATCCCTGTCACCGCCTCGGTCACCGGATGCTCGACCTGAATGCGGGCGTTCATCTCGAGGAAGTAGAAATCGAAATCAGCAGCATCGACCAGGAACTCCACCGTGCCGGCGCCGCGATAATGGAGATGCTCGGCAAGCCGCACCGCCGCATTGCGCAAAGCCGCCCTCTTGTCGTCGGGAATGAAGGGCGCCGGCGCTTCCTCGACCAATTTCTGGAAGCGGCGCTGGATCGAGCAGTCGCGGTCGCCGAGATGGACCGCGCGCGTCCCGTCGCCGAGCACCTGCACCTCGACATGGCGGCCGCTGGCGATGAAGCGCTCGACATAGAGCCGGCCGTCGCCGAACGCCGCCTCGGCCTCGGCCGCGGCCATCGCCATCGCCGCATCGAGCTCCTCTTCGCGGTCGACGCGCTTCATGCCCTTGCCGCCGCCGCCGGCGACCGCCTTGATCAGCAAGGGAAAGCCGCCCTCCCGGCCGGGCACGACCGGCAGGCCCGCCGCCTGCGCGATCCGCCGCGCCTCGAGCTTGTCGCCCATTGCGGCGAGCGTCGCGGGCTCCGGGCCGACGAAGACGATCCCCGCTTCCGAAGCGACGCGGGCGAAGGCCGCATTCTCGGAGAGGAAACCGTAGCCCGGATGGATCGCATCGGCCCCCGCCGCTACGGCGGCGTCGATCAGCGCCTCGATCGAAAGATAGGAGGCGACCGGACGGGTCTCGTCGGCGAGCCGCGCCGGCAGCGAGTCGCGGTCCGCCTCGGAGACGGCGAGGATCGTCGTCATGCCGAGCCTGTGGGCGGTGCGCAGCACGCGCAGCGCGATCTCGCCGCGATTGGCGATGAACAGCCTGCGAATCATGGTTTTATGGTCATCAGCACCGCCTCGGCCTCGACCGGCGCGGCATTGTCGACCAGAATTGCCGCGATCGTGCCGCTTGCCCCGGCATGGACCGGGTTCATCAGCTTCATCGTCTCGATGATCGCCACCACCGAGTCCGGCCCCACGGTGTCGCCGATTTCGACGAAGGGCGGCGCCCCGGGCTGGGGCGAACGGTAGAAGGTGCCCGGCAGCGGGGGACGGACCGCGACCAGGCCCTCCCCGACCTCGACCCTCGGCGCCACGACTGCAGCGTCTGCCGCTTCGGCCTGGGGGACGCTCCAATCCCATTCCTGGGTCCAGCCGCCGCTTCCGCCCTCGGCCCGCGCGACCCTCAGGGTGAAGCGCGTGGTGCGGATCTCCAGCCGTTCATAAGCGCTCCCGTCGAGGATCGCGACGATCTCCGCCACGTCCTCGGGGCTGAGCGGCAGGTCGCCGCTCACGCCGGCGCGCGCTCCCGCACCAGCTCACGCGTCGCCGCGACGATCGCGTCGGCGAATTCCGGATCGTTGAAATGGCAGGCGCGGGTTTCGAGCGTCACCCCGGCCGGCAGCACCGAGCGCAGATAGTCGGCGAACGGCGCCGGCAGGTCCGGCTCGTGGATATGGCCTTCATTGCTGTCATGGTTGGAGAAGCCGCCGAGCGGCACGAACACCCGCACCGGCCCCTTCGCCTCGGCGAGCAGGCCGGCGACATGGTCGGCGATCCTCTTCAGATCGTCGAGATTGGTGCGGACCGCGGTCAAGGCCGGATTGTGGACGTGGTAACGCCGGCCCGGGAATTGCGCCTGCGCCGCCTCCAGCGGGCCGCCGATGATGAAATCGACATTGCCCGGCGCGACGATCGTCGGCACGCCCTTGGTGAGCCCGGCCCTGCCGCGGTCGGGCCCGCCGGCGCAGAGCCCGCCGAAGAGGGTGTCGACCATCTCGGTGAGGCTGAGGTCCAGCACCGCCGCCACCTCGCGGTCGGCGGCGATCGAATCCATCGTCGGCCCGCCGGCGCCGGAGGTGTGGAAGACCATCACCTCGAATCCGTCCTCCTCCAGCGCCTCGCGCACCCGCCGCACGCATTTCTCGGTGGTGCCGAGCGTGCCGACGAGCACCAGCGGCTTCTCCGCCCGCGCCTTCGGTTCGTAATGCGCGGCCATGCCGGCGACCGCCGCGGCGGCGTTGCGGTAGACCTCCTCGCTGATCGAGTTGATCCCGCTGATGTCGGTGACCGCGTTCAGCATCGCGATGTCCTTGCGGCCGACATAAGGCGCGGTGAAGCCCGAGGCCATGGTCGAGACGATCAGCTTGGGGAGGCCGTAGGGCAAAGCCTGGAAGACCGCGCCGGCAAGCGCCGTGCCCATCGAGCCGCCGAGCGCCAGCGCGCCGGCCAGCCCCTCCTCCGCATGCGCCCTCAGCGCGCAGGCGACCGCGCCCTCGATCATCACCGCGATGCACTTGCCCTCATGGCCGAGCGCCCGGACCTCCCCGATCGTCTTCCCCGCGGCTCCGGCGACCTCCTCCGGCGCGATCTCGGCGCCGCCGACCGTGCGGCGAACGCTGGCATCGAGGTGGATGACTTCGCAGCCATAAGCGGTGAGATGCTCGCGGAGGAAGCGGGCCTCCACCTCCTTCGTGTCCTGGGTGGCGAGCAGCAGCACCTTGGGACGGGCCATGATCCTCTCCTCTTATGGGATCACCTTAGCCCCATCCTCTTCCCGTGCAGCCTTTCGTCAAGTAGGTTGCACGGGGTGAAACGGCGATGATCGAGCGGAAGGTCAAATCGGTGCGGTCTCTCGAGCGCGGCATCGACGTGCTGCTCGAGATCCACCGCTCGCGCGCGGCGAGCCTCAGGGAGCTGCACGAGAGCACCGGCCTCCCGAAGGCGACCCTGCTCCGCATGCTGCTCACCCTCTCCAAGCGCGGCTTGGTCTGGCAGCGGATCGCCGACGGCGCCTTCCTGCCGAGCCGGCTGCACAAGGTGGTCGACTGGGACGCGGACAGCGCCTCGGCGCTCGCCGAGCTGGCCTCGCCGCACCTCGCCGAATTGAGCCGGCGGATCGCCTGGCCCTCGGTGCTCGCGGTGCCTCGGCTCGACCATGTCGAGATCATCGAGACGAACAGCTCGCTGAACCGGCTCGATTCGGCGGTGCTCGGGCCGATCGGGCTCAAGCTCTCCTACATCCACACCGCCACCGGCCGCGCCTATCTCGCCGCCTGCGACGCGGTCGAGCGGGCGGCGATCATCAACCGGCTCAAGCCGCGCGACGCCTCGCCCGGCAGCGTTGCCGCGCTCGAGCGGATCGTCGCCCAGACGAGCGCGCGGGGCTGGTCTGAGCGCGACCCCCCCCATCCCTGGCCCGACCGCAACCGGCAGGAGGTGGTCACCGACGGCCGCCGCTCGATCGCGGTGCCGGTGCGCGTGCACGGCCATGCGGTCGCCGCGATCAACATCACCTGGCCGAGCCACCGGATGCAGATGAAGGACGTACTCGCCCAGCATCTCTCCACGTTGCAGGCGACTGCGGCGGCGATCGGCCGCGCGGCCGAGGAGAAAGGCGGCCAGTTCGAGCTCGGCGTCGCGCTCGCGCAGCTTCCCGCCTCGGCTCTGGTGCCGCGACCTTAACCCGGAGAGGTTCACCTGAATTGTATGTTATGCTAACGAATTGGCGCTGGAAGAGGATGAGGTGAAGGTGAGTTCCGAGCCTTGGACCGAGGCGGAGGTCGACGAGATATTGCGCCGCCATGACGGGCGCGAGGGGGCGCTGCTGCCGATCCTGAACGACGTCCAGGCCGCGTTCGGCTACGTGCCGGACGCGGTGGTGCCGATCGTCGCCCATGCCCTGAACCTGTCGCGGGCGGAGGTGCACGGCGTCGTCACCTTCTATCACGATCTGAAGCGCGTGCCGGCGGACCGGCCGGTGATCAAATTGTGCCGCGCCGAGGCCTGCCAGGCGCGCGGCGTCGAGCGGCTCGCGCCCCTGTTCGAGGCGGATCCGCGGGTCGAGACCGAGACCGTCTATTGCCTCGGCCTCTGCGCCAGCGGCCCATCGGCGATGGTCGGCGACCGGGTCTTCGCCCGGCTCGACGAAGGGTCGGCGCGCCGTCTGATCGACCAGGCAGCCGCATCATGAGGATCTTCGTTCCCGGCGATGCCGCCGCGGTGGCGGTCGGCGCGGACGCAGTGGCCGCGGCGGTCGGCGCCGGCGTGATCCGCAACGGCTCGCGCGGCATGTTCGAACTGGAGCCGCTGCTGGAAATGGAGAGGGCGGAAGGCCGGATCGGCTTCGCCCGCGTCGCGCCCGAGGACGTACCCGAAATCCTCCGCCGCGGCCGCGACCATCCGAGCTGCGTCGGCCAAGTCGACGAGCTTCCGTTCCTCAAGCGCCAGACCCGCCTCACCTTCGCGCGCTGCGGGATCACCGACCCGCAGTCGCTCGACGACTATCGCGCGCATGGCGGCCTCAAGGGGCTGGAGCGGGCCCGGACGCTGGGTCCGGCGGCGACCGTCGAGGAGGTGGTCGAATCGGGCCTGCGCGGCCGCGGCGGGGCCGGCTTCCCGGCTGGGATCAAGTGGCGCACCGCCGCCGCCGCGCCGGCCGCGCAGAAATATATCGTCTGCAATGCCGACGAGGGCGACAGCGGCACCTTCGCCGACCGGATGGTGATGGAGGGCGATCCCTTCATGCTGATCGAAGGGATGGCGATCGCCGGCTTCGCGGTCGGCGCCACGCGGGGCTACATCTACATCCGTTCCGAATATCCGCACGCGATCCGGGCGATGACCCGCGCAATCGAGACCGCGCGCAATGCGGGGCTGCTCGGCCCCGACTTCGACATCGAGGTGCGCGCCGGCGCCGGCGCCTATGTCTGCGGCGAGGAGACCTCGCTGCTGGAGAGCATCGAGGGGAAGCGCGGCGAGGTCCGCGCCAAGCCGCCCCTGCCGGCGATCGAGGGCTTGTTCGGCAGGCCGACGATCATCAACAATGTCCTCACCCTTTCCGCTGTGCCCTTCATCCTCGCCGAAGGCGCCAAGGCCTATGCCGATTACGGGATGGGCCGCTCGCGCGGGACGATGCCGATCCAGCTCGCCGGCAATGTCAGGAATGGCGGCCTGTTCGAGACGGCGTTCGGCATCACTTTGGGCGAGCTGGTGAACGAGATCGGCGGCGGCACCCTTTCCGGCCGGCCGGTCCGCGCGGTCCAGGTCGGCGGCCCGCTCGGCGCCTATTTCCCGCCGAGCATGTTCGATCTCCCCTTCGACTATGAAGCCTTCGCCGCGGCGGACGGACTGATCGGCCATGCCGGGATCGTCGTCTTCGACGACACAGTCGACATGGCGAGGATGGCGCGCTTCGCGATGGAATTTTGCCAGGCGGAGAGCTGCGGCAAGTGCACACCCTGCCGGATCGGCTCGGTGCGCGGGCTGGAGACGCTCGACCGGATCATCGCCGGACAGGATGTCGAGGCCAATCTCGTCCTTGTCGAGGAGCTGTGCGAGACGATGAAGTTCGGATCGCTCTGCGCTCTTGGCGGTTTCACCCCTTATCCAATATTATCGGCGCTGCGCCACTTTCCCGAGGATTTCGCCCGAACGCGCGCCGTGGAGACCGTGTCATGAATTTGATCCGCGAGATCGACCGCGGCACGCCCGCCTCGCCGGCGGCCGAGAATGTGACGCTCAGCATCGACGGCGCCAGCGTCACCGTCCCGGCCGGCACCTCGATCATGCGCGCGGCGAGCCTCGCCGGCACCGACATTCCCAAGCTCTGCGCGACCGACAGCATGAAGGCGTTCGGCTCCTGCCGGATCTGCCTGGTCGAGATCGACGGAAGGCCGGGGACGCCCGCCTCCTGCACCACGCCGGTCGCCGAGGGGATGACGGTCCGCACGACGAGCGAGCGGATCAACCGCCTGCGCAAGGGCGTGATGGAGCTCTACCTCTCCGACCATCCGGTCCCGGAGGTCGCCACCGAGATGCGCGAGATGGCGGAGATGATCGGCGTCGCGAAGAGCCGCTATCTGCCGGTGGCCAAGCATCTCGGCGCCGAGGTCGACACCTCCAATCCCTATTTCGATTTCGATCCCGCCAAGTGCATCGTCTGCTCCAGATGCGTCCGCGCCTGCGACGAGGTCCAGGGCACGTTCGCGCTGACCATCTCGGGGCGCGGCTTCGGCAGCCATGTCTCGGCGAGCCAGGAGCAGCCCTTCCTCCAGTCCGAATGCGTCTCCTGCGGCGCCTGCGTCCAGGCCTGCCCGACCGGCTCGCTGCAGGAGAAAGCGGTCAAGGAGGTCGGCCTGCCCGATTGGTCGGCGGTCACCACCTGCGGCTATTGCGGCGTCGGCTGCACCTTCCGGGCGGAGATGAAGGGCGAGCAGGTCGTCCGCATGATCCCCTGGAAGGACGGCAAGGCCAATCGCGGCCATAGCTGCGTCAAGGGCCGCTTCGCCTGGGGCTATGCCACCCACCGCGAGCGCATCCTCGAGCCGATGATCCGCGCCTCGGTCGACGAGCCCTGGCGCAAGGTGAGCTGGGAGGAGGCGATCGCGCACAGCGCGGCCGAGTTCCGCCGCATCCAGGCCAAATACGGCAAGTCGTCGGTCGGCGGCATCACCTCCTCGCGCTGCACCAACGAGGAGACCTTCCTCGTCCAGAAACTGGTCCGCGCCGGCTTCGGCAACAACAATGTCGATACCTGCGCCCGGGTCTGCCATTCGCCGACCGGCTACGGCCTGAAGACCACCTTCGGCACCTCGGCCGGCACCCAGGATTTCGACAGCGTCGAGCAGTGCGACGTGATGGTCGTGATCGGCGCCAACCCGACCGACGGCCATCCGGTCTTCGCGTCAAGGATGAAGCGGCGCCTCCGCCAGGGCGCGAAATTGATCGTGATCGATCCCCGCCGGATCGATTTGGTCCGCACCCCCCATATCGAGGCGAGCTACCATCTGCCGTTGAAGCCCGGCACCAATGTCGCAGTGCTGACCGCGATGGCGCACGTCGTCGTCACCGAGGGGCTGACGGACCAGGATTTCATCGCCGAGCGCTGCGACCTGGACGAATATCGCGAATGGGCCGAGTTCGTGTCCCGGCCGGAGCATTCGCCCGAGGCGATGGAGACCTCTACCGGCGTCCCCGCCGCGGACCTGCGCGGCGCCGCCCGACTCTATGCGACCGGCGGCAATGCGGCGATCTATTACGGGCTCGGCGTCACCGAGCACAGCCAGGGCACGACCGCAGTGATGGCGATCGCCAACCTGGCCATGGCCACCGGCAATATTGGCAAGCCCGGCGTCGGCGTGAACCCGCTGCGCGGCCAGAACAACGTCCAGGGCTCGTGCGACATGGGCAGCTTCCCGCACGAGCTTTCCGGCTACCGCCACGTCTCCGATCCCGCCGCGCGCGAGATGTTCGAGAAATTATGGGGCGCGCCGATCGACAACGAACCGGGCCTGCGCATCCCGAACATGCTCGACGCCGCCGTCGACGGCCTGTTCAAGGCGCTCTACATCCAGGGCGAGGACATCCTCCAATCCGATCCCAACACGAAGCATGTCGCCGCCGGACTCGCCGCGATGGAATGCGTGGTCGTCCACGATCTCTTCCTCAACGAGACCGCCAATTACGCCCACGTCTTCCTGCCCGGCTCGACCTTCCTCGAGAAGGACGGAACCTTCACCAATGCCGAGCGGCGCATCCAGCTGGTCCGCAAGTTGATGGCGCCGAAGAACGGCTATGAGGATTGGGAGGTCACCCAATTGCTCGCCCGCGCGCTGGGGCTCGACTGGAACTACATGCACCCTTCCGAGATCATGGACGAGATCGCCGCGGTGACGCCGACCTTCAGCACCGTCTCCTTCGCGCGGCTCGAGGAATTGGGCTCGATCCAGTGGCCGTGCAACGACAAGGCGCCCGAGGGCACGCCGGTCATGCACATCGACCATTTCGTACGCGGCAAGGGCAAGTTCGTGCTCACCGAATATGTCGCGACCGACGAGAAGATCGGCCCGCGCTTCCCGCTGCTGCTGACCACGGGGCGCATCCTCAGCCAGTACAATGTCGGCGCGCAGACGCGGCGGACGGCGAACACCGTCTGGCATGAGGAGGACAGGCTCGAAATCCATCCGCACGACGCCGAGCAGCGCGGCATCGGCGACGGCGACTGGGTGAAGCTCGCCAGCCGCGCCGGCGAGACCACGCTTCGCGCCCTGATCACCGAACGGGTCGCGCCGGGCGTGGTCTACACCACCTTCCACCATCCGATGACCCAGGCGAACGTCGTCACCACCGAATATTCCGACTGGGCGACCAACTGCCCCGAATACAAGGTGACGGCGGTGCAGGTGAGCCCGTCCAACGGCCCGTCCGAATGGCAGGAGGCCTATGAGATCCAGGCGATGCACAGCCGCCGGATCGCCGCCGCCGCCGAGGCCGCCGAATGAGCGATACGCTCGGCAAACTCGTCTACATGGCGAACCAGATCGCGCGCGAGTTCGAGAACCAGCGCCCCGGCGAGGCGGTGGACGCAACCTGGGATCATCTCTGGCATTTCTGGGATCCGCGGATGCGGGAGATGATCGTCGCGCACCTGGCGGCCGGCGGCGAGGGCCTCGGCGAGACCGCGAAGGCCGCGGTCGCGAAGCTGGCCGCCCCGGTCGCGCCCGAGCCGCAGACCAAGGCGACGGAGTTCAACAAGGCCGGCGATCATGAGGACGGGCGGAACCTGATGTCGGACGCAGGTTAGAGTCGAGTGGGTTAGCCTAAATTCCCCAATCCGTTCGGGCTGAGCATGTCGAAGCCCCGTCCGGATCTTCTTCAATAAGAGGAAAGGCCCTTCGACAGGGTCAGGGCGAACGGTAAAAGGCCGGATCTCGGGGGCGGTATGCGGGCGGAGCGGAAGACCCAGATCGTCGTGGTCGGCGGCGGCGCGGCCGGGCTCGAGCTGGTCCGAAAGCTCGGCGCCCGTTACGGCCGCAAGCGCTACGACATCATCCTCGTCGAGAAGAACCCGACCCATGTCTGGAAGCCGCTGCTGCACGAGGTGGCGGCAGGATCGCTCGACGCCAATCTCGACGAGGTCGGCTATCGCAGCCACGGCCATCGCTGGGGCTACCGCTTCTTCCTCGGCGCGTTCGACGGGGTCGACCGGGCGGCGCGGGAGGTGATCGTCGCGCCGCTCGTCGACGAGGACGGCCGCGAGCTGATCGGCGCCCACCGCATCCGCTACGATTATCTCGTGCTCGCGCTCGGCGGGGTCAGCAACGATTTCGGCACGCCCGGCGCGCTCGAGCATTGCATCTCGCTCGACGACCGCGCCGCCGCCGACACCTTCCGCCACCGCCTGCTCAACCGGTGCCTGATCGTCTCCCGGCAGATGCAGGCCGATCCTTCGGCCGACGCCCATGTCCGCATCGCGGTGGTCGGCGGCGGCGCGACCGGGGTCGAACTCGCGGCCGAGCTCTACAACAGCGCCTCCGCGCTCGGCCATTACGGGCTCGAGATTTTCGACGAGAGCCGGCTCGAAGTCACTCTGATCGAGGCGGGCGAGCGCATCCTCCCGGCCTTGCCGGAGCGACTGGCCGAGGCCGCGCACGAGGAGCTCGAGGCGCTGGGCGTGCGGGTGCTCACCTCGGTCAAGGTCACCGAAGTGACCGAAGAAGCGATCGTCACCGACAGCGGGGAGCGGATCGTCGCCGATCTCAAGCTCTGGGCCGCCGGCGTCAGGGGCGCGCTACCGGCGGCGGTGGACGGGCTGGAAATCAGCAAAAGCAACCAGTTGGTCGTCGGGCCGACGCTGCAGACCAGCCGGGACGCGCGGATCTTCGCGATCGGCGATTGCTGCTTCTATCTGCCGCCCGGCGCGGAGCGGCCGGTGCCGCCGCGCGCACAGGCCGCGCACCAGATGGCCTCGTCGGTGTTCGCCAATCTCGGCCGGGCCATGAAGGGCAAGGCGCTCCGCCCGTTCACCTACCGGGACCACGGCTCCCTGGTCTCGTTGAGCCGCTTCTCGACGGTCGGCAGCCTGATGGGCAATCTGATCGGGGGGCGGCTCGCGATCGAGGGCCGCCTCGCCCGCTTCGTCTACAGGTCGCTCTACCGGATGCACCTGATCGCGGTGCACGGCTGGCTGAAAGGATCGATCCTGATGCTGGTCGGCCGCGTCAACATGATCGTGCGGCCGCGGCTCAAGCTGCATTAGGCTGGCGATCAAACAAACCGTGCGGGTCGGTCATCACCAGCACCGAATCCTCGCGGGCCAACGCGACCAGAGTAAGCCCCGCCTCCTTCGCCCGCTCGATCGCCAGCCCCGTCGGCGCCGAGATGGTGACCAGCAATGGCACCCCGGCCAAAGCCGCTTTCTCGACCAGCTCATAGGAGCAGCGCGCGGTCAGCAGGACGAAGCCGGCGCCCATGTCGCCCTCTTCGCGCAACGCGTGGCCGAGGAGCTTGTCGAAGGCATTGTGCCGGCCGACATCCTCGCGCGCGGCGAGCACCTGCCCCTGCGCGTCGCACAAGGCGGCGGCGTGGACGGCGCCGGTTTCGGCGTTGAGCGGCTGCTGCGCGCGAATCTCGTCGAGCGCGCGGAAGATCGCCGTGGGCGCGATCCGCGCCGGCACCGGCAGTTTCGGCAGCGGCCGCAGCGCCTGCTCCAGATTCTCGATCCCGCACAGCCCGCAGGAGGATTCGCCGACGCGGTGGCGGACCCGGGCCAGCACGCGGTCATGCCGCTCGGGCACCAGCTCGATGCCGAGCAGCACGCCCCTCTCCTCCTCCCGGATCTCGATCCCGCTCAGGTCGGCGGCGGCATCGATCAGCCGCTCCGAGCGGGCGAAGCCGTAGGCGAAATCCTCGAGATCGGCGGGCGTCGCCATCATCACCGCATAGCCGATGCCGAGGAAGCTGATCGCGATCGGGACCTCGGCCGGCACCGATCTTTGCTGCGCAGCAAATTTTCCGTCCGCGCCGATCCGCGTGGCCGGAACCTGCGTGACAAATTGTATGTGTTGCTGCATATTATTGCCTGCGCGAAGCCCGAGGTGCCGACATGGCGACGACGATTCATGATAGCGAAGCGAAGGCCGCCTTGGCGAGGCTGCTCGACAATTATTCGGCCGAGCTCACCACCCGCGACCACAAGTCGCTGGACGCGGCCGCCGACATCCTGCGCCCGCAGACGCGGGTCTTCGTCGCCGCGATGCCGCGCGACACCGCCGACGACATGATCGCCGCCGCGATCCGCCTGCACCGCGCGAACATGGTCGCGATCCCGCATATCGTCGCGCGCAACATCAGGGACGAGGCGACGCTCGACCGGATGCTCGCGCGGCTCTCGGCCGAGGCGGGCGTCGACCGCGCCCATGTCGTCGGCGGCGATCGCGACGATCCGGCGGGCGCCTTCGATTCCGCGCTGCAGCTGCTCGAGACCGGCCTCTTCGCAAAATACGGCATCAACCGGATCGCGATCGCCTGCTATCCCGAAGGCCATCCGCGAATCCCCGACGCGGTGCTGGAGCAGGCGCGCGCCGACAAGACCCGCGTCGCCGCAGGGCAGGGGCTCAGCGTCTGGCTGGTCAGCCAGTTCGCCTTCGAAGCAGGGCCGATCCTCGGCCTCGCCCGCAGGATGCGCGCGCAGGGCATCACCGACCCCTATCGCGTCGGCGTCGCCGGCCCGGCGAGCCACGCCACCCTGCTGAAGTTCGCCCTGATGTGCGGCGTCGGCGCCTCGCTCCGGGCGCTGCGCGAGCGCGGCGATTTCGCCCGCAACATGCTCGCCGGCGAGACGCCCGAGGCCCTGCTCACCGAGATCGCGCTGGCGCGGGAGGCGGAGCCCTCGCTCGGCATCGCCGGGGTGCATTTCTTCACCTTCGGCTCGCTGATGAAGACGGCGGAGTGGGTGGAGAGCGTGCGGGGGTGAACGTGCGGGCCTGCTGCGGAAGGTTCGAACCGGAACCGCCGGCGCTCTCCTTCTCCCGCTCGCGGGAGAAGGCTGGGATGAGGGTCTTGTTCCTTTTGTTCTTGTTCTTCGCCCCCTCACCAAGGCGGTAAACAAGAAGAAGACCCTCACCCTACCTGCATCGGGTGAATGTCGCCCCGCGACATTCAGCCTGTGCCGGGGGCACAGCCGACCCGATGCACCCGCGAGCGGGAGAGGGTTAAAGAAGGTCCGCCCTCAGGTCCCTATTTCCGCTGGGTGCGCCAGCCTTCCTGATAGGTGTCGCGGGCGACCTTCGAATAAGGGATCGGGCTCACCACCACCCGCGCCTCGAACTGCTTGTGCGGCTCGACCGTGGTCTTCTTCGTGCCGCCATTCTCCTCGCCCCAGACGACGCGGAGCTCGGTGCCTTCGGGGATCTCGTGGTCGATCGTGGCGAGGCTGAGCGCCGCCTTCTCGTTCCAGCTGTAGCCGGTGAACATGGAGAGGCCGACCGTCGTCCCGTCCGCATCGACGACGCGATCGTAATTGGAGGAGGCATAATTGGCGAGCGGCAGGTCGAAAAATTTGTACTGCTCGCCCTCCGGCGCGAAGATCGAGGAGACGATCTTGCCCATATCCTCGGCGTTCCAGGCCAGAGTCACCTTCCTGCGCTGCGTGGCGGGATCGAGCTGCTCCAGCGCCTCCCGGCCGTGGAAATCATGGTCGAACTTGACGAACGGGCCGTAGCCCAGCTCCCACGGGTTGAGATAATAATCCTCGATATCGTCGGAGACGAAGCTGCCGCCGATCGCGCCGGTCGCCTCGTAGGAATCTGCGCCGAGCCACTCGCGATAGGCCTTCAGCTTGTCGCCGGTATAGACCGCAGGCAGCGGCGATGGGATCCAGCCGGATTCGAGCGTGTTCGACGGATAAGCCCGGCTGCCGCAAGGAATCAGGCCGAACTCCTTGCCGGCCTCCAGGATCGCGGCGCGGATCTCCTCCTGCTCGTCATAAGGGCCCCAGATTTCGAGGCCGGGCGCGCCGGACATGCCGTGGCGCAAGGTGCGCACCTTGCGGCCGGCGATATTCATCTCGCTCATGTGGAAGAATTTGAGCTTCTCGAGCGGGCCGCCGTGCAGTTTCTCGATCACCTGCCAGGCGTTCGGCCCCTGGATCTGGAAGCGCCAGTTCACGCGCCGCACCGGCTTGCCCATCGGCCGCGACGGCGAGCGGTCGTCCTTCAGGATGTCGACGTCGTAGCCGCCAGTCTCGGCGTTGAACATCAGCCAGTTCGCCGCCGGCGCGCGGCCGACATAGACGAACTCCTCCTCCGCCAAGCGGAAGAGGATGCCGTCGCCGATGACGTGGCCGTAGGGCGTGGTCGGCACGTACTGCTTGGCGCGGTTCACCTCGAAATTGCCGAACGTGTTGATCGCGGTGTCGCTGAGCAGCTTCAGGCCGTCGCGACCGCTGATGAAGAGATCGACCATATGGTGGCTCTGGTCGAACAGCACGGCGCTGTGCTGCCAGGCCCATTGCTCGGAGCGCCAGTTGGAGAATTCGGAGGCGACCACCGGATAGACATAGGCGCCGATCTGCGAGTTGCGCAGCATGTGCACCGGATTGCCGGCGGCCTGGATTACCTGCTCGAGATTTGTCGCGCTCATGACGCCTGAATCCTCTCCATTTCTTGCTGTCGAAACGCACTCTGGCCCCGCCGAAAATAATATGCAACACAAACGAATATGGAGCGCGCTCATACCCTCACTCTGTCCTGCGAGGATCGCCCCGGGCTGGTTGCCTCGGTGGCCACTATCCTGTTTGAAAACGGGGGAAATATCCTCGAGGCACAGCAATTCGACGACGTCGAGACGGGGCGGTTCTTCATGCGCGTCGTGTTCGATTTGGACGGCGATACCGACAGGTTGCGGGCGCGATTCGCCGAGGCCGCCGCACGGCATGGAATGGACTGGCGGCTGAGGCCGCGGGACGAGCGTAAAAAGGTAATGCTGCTGGTCTCGAAGTTCGACCATTGTCTCGGCGACCTGCTCTACCGGATGCGGATCGGCGAGATGGCGATGGACGTCGTCGCCATCGTCTCCAACCATCCGCGCGACGCGCTCAACGTCTCGATGATCGGCGACATCCCCTTCCATCACCTGCCGGTGACGAAGGAGACCAAGGCGGCGCAGGAAGCGGAGATCAAGTGCCTGGTCGAAGCGACCGGCGCCGAGCTGGTCGTGCTCGCGCGCTACATGCAGATATTGTCGGACGACCTCGCCTCATTCCTCGCCGGCCGCTGCGTCAACATCCATCACTCCTTCCTGCCCGGCTTCAAGGGCGCCAAGCCTTACCACCAGGCCCATGAGCGCGGCGTCAAGCTGATCGGCGCCAC
>JAFAZM010000035.1 GCA_019239785.1 Sphingomonadaceae bacterium | reverse complement strand
GACTCCGGCTGCGCCGGCCGCGCCGGCGGCCGACCCGGACCATTCCGTCGGCCCGGCCGTGCCGCAGGCCCCGCCGCCGCCGCGCCAGCTCGAGCCGGTCCGCGCCCCCGGCGCGCCGCCGCACCGCCCGCGGCCGCAGCACTAATTCAGCGAGCCATCTAAACCCCCTCTCCCCGCCCGGAGAGGGGTGGGTGAGGGGGTTCGGCGTTTGGAGTCAGCTTCTTGCGCGTCGACCTCTTCGACTTCGAGCTGCCGCCCGACCGGATCGCGCTGAGGCCCGCAAGCCCACGCGATTCCGCGCGGTTGCTGGAGGTCGCAGGCCAGGCGATCTCCGACCATATCGTGCGGGACCTGCCGGCGCTGCTGCGCGCCGGCGACCTGCTCGTCTTCAACGACACCCGCGTCATCCCAGCCCAGCTCGAAGGGCTGCGCGGCGCGGCGCGGATCGGCGCGACCCTGCACAAGCGCGAGGGGCCGCGTGCCTGGCGCGCCTTCGTCCGCAACGCCAAACGGCTGCGCGACGGCGATCGTATCGACTTCGGGGCCGGTGTGGCGGCGATTGCCGGCGAGAAGGCCGAGGACGGCTCCTTCCTGCTGAGCTTCGAAGGCGAGGAGCCGGTGGAGCTGCTGCTCGAACGGGCGGGGCGGATGCCGCTGCCCCCCTATATCGCCGGCCGCCGCCCCGCCGACGCGCGCGACCGCGACGATTATCAGACCATGTTCGCCCGCGAGGAAGGCGCGGTCGCGGCCCCGACCGCGGCGCTGCACTTCACCCCGGCGCTGATGGCGGCGCTCGCCGAGGCCGGCATCGACCATGAGACTTTGACCCTCCATGTCGGCGCAGGCACCTTCCTGCCGGTCAAGGCCGAGGACACGGCGGACCATCTCATGCATAGCGAATGGGGCCGGATTGCGCCGGCAACCGCCGCGCGGCTGAACGCCGTGCGCGCCGCCGGCGGCCGGATCGTCGCGGTCGGCACCACCTCGCTGCGCCTGCTTGAGAGCGCCGCCGATCCGGACGGCCAGGTGCGGCCCTTCGAAGGCGACACCGCCATCTTCATCGCGCCGGGCTACAGGTTCCGCGCGATCGACGGCCTCATCACCAACTTCCATTTGCCACGCTCGACCCTGTTCATGCTGGTCTCGGCGCTGATGGGATTGGAGGCGATGCAGCACGCCTATGCCCATGCAATCGCTGCGGGCTATCGCTTCTATTCCTATGGGGATGCGAGCCTGCTGCTGCCCTAGCCGTCGAGGCTGGCGGCGAGCGCCAGCAGCACCTCGCGCGGTTTCTCCTCGATCACGTCGCCGTGCGAGACGATGACGCGGGCAAGCGCCGGCTCCGCCGCCCAGGCGCGGAACTGGCCGGCGAGCGCCTCGGGATCGTCCACGAACATGTGCCTGCTCGTCCGCGGCACCTGCGGCTCGGAGAGTCCAAAGCCCATCAGCCGGCCCATGATCCTGACGCCGATCCCTTTCGGATGGGCGACATTGGCGATCAAATCGTTGCAGACGATGGTGACGCCGCTCGGGCGGCGGACGGTCAGCGCCCCTTCATGGCCGCCGGTGCCTGGCACGATCGTCCAGTCGACCGCGCGATCGTCCAATATGTCGGAGGTCGTCGCATCGACGGGAACCACCTCCGCGACGCGCTCGCGCGCGCCGGGCGGCGCGACGACGCGCAGCTCGGGATAACGCTGCTTCCAGATCGGCGCGTCCATCCGGTGCGCGTCGCCGGGCACGATCAGGATCGCCGGCCGCCCAAGCTTCTCGATCCGCGCCATCTCCGGCTCGTCGAGAGCGATGGCGCTGTAGATCGCGGTGCGCCCGCCGGTCAGCGCGACCACCGTCATCCGCCGTGGGAAGCGGCCGAGCGGCATCGCGATCTCGCCGGCGACGGTCAGGATGCCGTCGTCGACCTCGACCAAGGGGCCGTGCGGCAGCACCTCCCATTGTTCCAGGATTGTGGGCATCCTCGACTCCCTCCGGGTACTAACCTGCGGAGGTCTGCATTGATCCCGCGCCGTGGAGCAGCGCTATCGTGATCGGGGAGTCGTCTGCTACTAGTCCCCTTCTTTCCACCAAATCAGTCTCAACGGAGGCAGTTTGTAGTTGGGGCTGTCTTTTGGGCACCGGAGAGCCCAGATGATCCCCTTCAGGGAGAGCATGAGGATCGCTACCGCGATAATTATCTGGGCGGGCTCGCTGATCATGTGCCGTCTAGAATGGCACATCGTCATCGAGGAGCGATTTGCTCCAGCCGGGTAGGTCCTCCTTCGGGCGCTCGCCAAGAGCGACTTCCTTGAAAATGTCCCAATTTTCGCGGAGGCGCTCCTTAACGAGGTTGCCTTCACCTATTGTCCACGACCATTCGCCCTGCTTGTCGTAGCGACCCCGCCACAGATATCCGTTTTCGCGGATCAGGCGCCAGATCAGCTGTTCTTCGTGGGTCAGTAACGCCGGAGCTGTCAGAGCGAGCGCGGCAACCCGATCAGACTCATCAACATGCCAAAGCTGTGATGCTTTTTCTTGGATGCTGACCTCCCGCTCGCTACCGAAATCCTCGGTTTCCACCACTTCCGGCAAGGAGACTGATCGAAGTGCATCGGCTACAGCCCACTCGATAAAACTGCTCTTGGTACGCCGCTGTGCCCGCGCCGCGAGCTCACAAAGGTAATTTAGCTTGGGATCGAGACGGACCGTCACCGTTTCTGAGCGATTCAGCTTTGCGCCGCCTTTTTTCCCGAGAAGCAGGGACTCCCCGGCTATTTGCGGCCTCGCGGTGTGTTTTTCAGGCTCCGCATTCGGGATCCTCATTCCGGCCTGATCAGCAAGCTCCCTGACGGCATCCATGAAGCTTAGCCCCCGAGTCTCGGTTAGAAACCGGATCGCATCGCCGTGAGCGCCGCAGCCGAAGCAATGATAAAAGCCCTTCTCGTCGTTGACGATGAAGCTGGGCGACGTCTCCTTATGGAACGGGCAGCACCCCTTGAACTCGCGACCAGCTTTCCGCAGCGGAACACTCCGTCCGATCAGCGTCGACAAAGAAGTGCGCGCGCGAAGCTCGTCGAGAAAGCCAGGGGAAAGCGTCATCGCAGAACCGGTGGCAACCATAAGGTCCGCCCTATCACCGATCACATGTATTGTAAACGACTACATTTTGCACCCGCCGGGAACATGCCGCAGATCAGCCGACCTCGACGCCCTTCCAAAAAGCGATGCGGTCCCTGATCTCGGCGGCGGCCGGCTTGGGCTCGGGATAAAACCAGGCGGCGTCCTTGTTCTCGGCGCCATCGACCGCGAGCGTGTGATAATGGGCCGTGCCTTTCCACGGGCAGATCGTCGTGGTGGCGCTGTCGCGGAGCACCGAAGCGTCGACCGAGTCGCGCGGGAAATAATGATTGCCCTCGACGATGACGGTGTCGTTGCTCTCGGCGATCGTGGCGCCGTTCCAGCTGGCTTTGACCATGGCAGTCCTCTCGCTTCGACCTTTATCGTCACTCCCGCGGAAGCGGGAGTCCCGCTTCTTGTCCTTCTTCCTTTGCGCGCCAAGACGCGGCGGGTGCCAAGAAGGTACAGCGGGATTCCCGCTTTCGCGGGCCTGGCCAGGGGGTGGCAGCGGCGTGAAAATACTTGACTCTGGCAACTAATCGGCGCCCAATGTGCGGATGGACGATGCCGTCACCGCCGTGCGCGCCTTCGCGCGCTTCTACACCCGCTTCGTCGGCGCGCTCGACGCGCATTATCTGGGCAGCAACCTCTCGCTGGCCGAGGCGCGCATCCTCTACGAGATCGCCAATCGGGAGGCGCCGCTGGCGGCGGAGCTGCAGGCGGAGCTCGGGCTCGACGCTGGCTATGTCAGCCGCATCCTGCGCCGTTTCCAGGCCGAAGGCTGGATCCTGCGCAGCCGCGGCGCCGACGCGCGGCGGCGGCCGATCAGCCTCACCGAAGAGGGCCGCCGGGTGTTCGACGCGCTCGACGCCCGCACCCGCGCGCAGGTCGGCGGCGCGATCGAGACGCTCGGCGCGAGCGACCGCGCTGCTCTGGTCGAAGCGCTGGGGGCCGCCCGCACCCTGCTCGGCGGCGGCAGCGCACCCTGGCACATCCGCACCTTCCGCACCGGCGACCTCGCTTTGATCGCGTCGCGCCAGTCCATCCTCTACGAGCCCTATGGCTGGAAGCGCCCGATGGAGATCCTCCAGGGCGAGATCACCACCGCCTTCCTGCGCGGCTTCAAGCCCGGCCGCGAGCAATGCTGGGTTGCCGAGAAGGCGGGTGCGATGGCCGGCGCGGTGATGCTCGTCGACGCCGGCGACGATGTCGGCCAGCTCCGCCTGCTCCATGTCGAGCCCTGGGCGCGCGGGCTCGGCATCGGCAAGGCGCTCGTCGCCGAGTGCGTCCGCTTCGCCCGCGAGGCCGGCTATGAGCGGATCCGGCTCTGGACGCACACGGTGCTCGTCCCGGCGCGGCGCATCTACGAGGCAGCCGGCTTCCGGATCGTCTCGACCGAGGTCCATCACGGCTTCGGCAAGGCCGAGCAGGGCGAGACCTGGGAGCTTGCCCTGCGCGAGTGACGCGCTAAGCGCGGGCCATGGCCCGAACCCGGATCGCATTGATCGGCCCCGGCGCGATCGGCGCGACGGTCGCCGCCTGGCTGGCGCAGTCGCCGGAGCTGGCGCTGACCCTGTGCGCACGGACGCCGCTCGACCGGCTCGAGATCGATGCCCCGGACGGGCGCATCAGCGCCCAACCGGAGGTGCTGACCGATCCGGCCGCGGCCAAGCCCGTCGACTGGGTGCTGGTCTGCACCAAGACCTATGATGTCGCTGGCGCGGCAACATGGCTCGAGCATCTGCTCGGGCCGGATACGCGCGTCGCCGTGCTGCAGAACGGGGTCGAGCATGTCGCCCGCTTCGCGCCTTATGTGCCCGTGGAGCGGATCGTGCCGGCGGTGGTCGACATCTCCGCCGAGCGCTCGGCACCGGGCCGGGTGCTGCAGCGGATGAACGGCAATATCCTGTTGCCGGCCGGCCCGGACGGCGAGGCGTTCGTCGCCCTGTTCGCGCATACACCAATCGCGGTGCGCACGACCGGGGACTTCACCACCGCCCTGTTCCGCAAGCTCACCGTCAATTGCGCCGGCGGCGTCTGCGGCATCGTGGACAAGCCGAACGGCATCTCCCGCGATCCCGCAATCGCCGAGCTCATGGTCGCGCTGGCCGAGGAATGCGTCGCGATCGGCCGGGCGGAGGGGGCGAAGCTCGCCGACGATCTCGCCGCCGCAGTGGTGCGCGGCTACCAGAATAGCGCTCCGGACTCGATCAACTCGCTCCATGCCGATCGCATGGCCGGCCGGCCGATGGAGATCGACGCGCGCCACGGCGTGATCGTGCGCCTCGGCGAGACGCACGGCATCCCGACGCCGATGAACCGGCTCGTCGTCACTCTCCTCACCGCGATCCAATGAGCGGCCGCTTCGCCTTCACCGTCGCGGCGCGGGACGGTCGCGCCCGCGCCGGCACGATCCGGATGCGGCGCGGCGAGATCCGCACCCCCGCCTTCATGCCGGTCGGCACCGCGGCGACGGTGAAGGCGATGAAGCCGGCGGACGTTCGCGCGACCGGCGCCGACATCATCCTCGGCAACACCTATCACCTGATGCTCCGTCCCGGCGCCGAGCGGATCGCCCGGCTCGGCGGCCTGCACGCCTTCATGGGCTGGGAGCGGCCGATCCTCACCGACAGCGGCGGCTACCAGGTGATGAGCCTCTCCGAGCTCGCCAAAGTGAGCGAGGAAGGGGTCGCCTTCGCCAGCCATCTCGACGGCAGCCGCCACATGCTGACCCCGGAACGTTCGATGGAGATCCAGGCGCTGCTCGGGTCGGACATCGTGATGGCCTTCGACCAATTGGTGAAGACGACCGAGAGCCGGGAAAAGCAGGAGGCGGCGATGGCGCGCTCGATGCGTTGGGCGGCCCGCTCGCGGGACGCCTTTGCCGGCAGCGGCGCCTTGTTCGGGATCCAGCAGGGCGGGCTCGACGAGGGGCTGCGCCAGGCCTCGGCCGACGCGCTCGTCGCGATCGGCTTCGACGGCTATGCGGTCGGCGGCCTCGCGGTGGGGGAGGGGCAGGCGGCGATGTTCGCCTGCCTGGATTTCGCACCAGGCCAGCTGCCCGACGCCGCGCCGCGCTACCTGATGGGGGTCGGCAAGCCGGACGACATCGTCGGCGCCGTCGAGCGCGGCATCGACATGTTCGATTGCGTGCTGCCCACGCGGAGCGGCCGCACCGGCCAGGCCTTCACCTGGGATGGCCCGATCAATATCCGCAATGCGAAATTCGCCGAGGATCCCGCGCCGCTCGATCCGGACTCGCCGACCGCCACCTGGTCGAAAGCCTATCTCCACCACCTCGTCCGCTCAGGGGAGATATTGGGGGCGATGCTGATGACCGAGCATAATCTCTGGTTCTACCAGCAGCTCGTCCGGGGCCTGCGGGAGGCGATCGCGGAAGGCCGGCTTCAGGCCTATGCGGACTCCTTCCGCGCGCGCTACCGGACGGTGCCGGCAGAGAGGAAATAGTCGACGAATTCGGGCTCCATCGGCAGGCTGTCGAGCAGGGTGTCAAGCGAGTCGCGGCCCGGAGCCCGCGCGATCGCCCAGACGCGCAGGTAGACCGAGTTGAAGCCGCCGCC
>JAFAZM010000392.1 GCA_019239785.1 Sphingomonadaceae bacterium | reverse complement strand
CCGCCGCGGCGGCCGCAGGGGGCGCGCCCGCGGCGGCGCCGGCGGCGGACGACGCCGCCAATGCCGCGGTCGCCGGCGGCGTGGTCCAGTCGGGCGGGCGCGCGCGCGCCGGCATGTTCGCCAATCGCGGCACCACCGTGGTCCAGGGCACGTTGATCCCGGCTGTGCTCGAGACCGCGCTGGATTCGACCCGGCCGGGCCTCGCCCGCGCGATCGTCTCGCGCGACGTGCGCGGCTTCGACGGCAGCCGCGTGCTGATCCCGCGCGGCAGCCGGCTGATCGGCGAATATCGCTCGGACGTGCAGCCGGGCCAGCATCGGGCCCTGGTCAACTGGACCCGGCTGATCCGGCCCGACGGAGTCACGATCGCGATCGGCTCGCCGGCGGCGGACACGGTCGGCGGCGGCGGCATCCGCGCCCAGGTCAATTCGCATTTCTTCGCCCGCTTCGCCGGCGCGATCCTGCAGTCGATCCTCGACGTCGGCGTGAACCTCGCCGGCCGGGTCGGCCAGAACAACGGCGCGGTGGTCGTGCTGCCGGGCACCTTGCAGGGGGCCACCCAGATCGTGCAGCCGGCCCAGGTGACGCCGACCCTCACTGTGCGGCCCGGCACCAGCATCTCGATCTTCGTCGCCCGCGATCTCGATTTCACCGGCTCCGAGAATAGGCGGTGAGCCTTGCCGCCAATGACGGCGGGGGCGTCTATCTCCGCTCCTATCTGGCGCCATTGACGGGGATGCTGGCCCGGCCCGACGTCACCGACATCTACGTCAACCGGCCGGGCGAACTCTGGGTCGAGACGACCTCCGGCGAGATCGAGCGGCACGAGGCGCCGAAGCTGGACGAGCCGACCCTGGAGCGCCTCTCCCGCCAGATCGCCGCGATCGCGCACCAAGGGATCAGCCGCGAGCATCCCTTGCTCTCGGCGACCCTGCCCGACGGCGCCCGGGTGCAGATCGTGGCGCCGCCGGCGACGCGCGGCCCGCTGGCGCTGGCGATCCGCAAGCATGTCTCGCCGGACCTGACGCTGGAGGATTATGTCGCGTCCGGCGCCTTCGCCGACACCCGCGGGGGCGAGACCAGCGACCGGGCCGCGGTCGACGCCTCGCTTGACGCTTTGCTGAAGGCGGGCGACATCGCCGGCATGCTCGCCGCCGCGGTGCGCGCGCGCAAGAACATCGTCGTCGCCGGCGGCACCTCGACAGGCAAGACCACCTTCCTCAACGCCCTGCTGCGCGAGGTGCCGGCCGAGCAAAGGCTGATCCTGATCGAGGACACGCCCGAGCTCTACGTGCGCCATGCCAATGCGGTCGGCCTGCTCGCCGCGCGCGGCAGCCTCGGCGAGGCGCAGGTCAACGCCAACGATTTGCTCTCCGCATCGCTCCGCATGCGGCCGGACCGGATCATTTTGGGCGAGCTGCGCGGCGGGGAGGCCTTCGCCTTCCTGCGCGCGATCAACACCGGCCATCCCGGATCGATGACGACGGTCCATGCCGACAGCCCGGCCCGCGCGATCGAGCAGATCGTGCTGCTGACGCTGCAGGCCGGCACCCAGCTCAGCCGCGACGACGTGCGCCATTATATCAAGAGCACCGTCGACATCTTCGTCCAGCTCACCCGCGTCGCCGGGCGGCGGCAGGTGGAGGAGGTGGTGTTCCACCCCTGATTCTGGATCCTCCGCGGAACGGGGAGGGGGACCATGCGAAGCATGGTGGTGGGGCCGGGCCTCCGCATGCTCGCTGTCGCTCGCGACCCCTCCACCACGCCGCTTCGCGGCGCGGTCCCCCTCCCCGTTCCGGGGCGGATTTTGAGCGCTTCAACCAGTATAGCCCACCGGCTAGAGCATAGCCCTTCATCTGCGAGGACCACTGCCCTGACCCTGCCCCATCTCCGACGCCTGGAGGCCGAAGCGATCCGGATCATCCGCGAGGGGGTGGCGGAGGCGGAGCGGCCGGTGATGCTGTTCTCGGGCGGCAAGGACAGCTGCGTGATGCTGCATCTGGCGCGCAAAGCCTTCTTCCCCGCCACCCTGCCCTTTCCGCTGCTGCACGTCGACACCGGCTGGAAGTTCGCCGAGCTCTATCGGCTGCGCGACAAGCTGGCGGCGGAAGCCGGTGCGGCTTTGATCGTGCACCGCAATCCCGAGGCCGAGGCGCGCGGGATCAATCCGTTCGACCATGGCGCGACCCTGCACACCGAATATTGGAAGACCGAGGGACTGAAGCAGGCGCTCGACCGGGGCCGCTTCGACCTCGCCTTCGGCGGCGCGCGGCGTGACGAGGAGATGAGCCGGGCCAAGGAGCGGGTCTTCTCGATCCGCTCGGCCGGCCATGGCTGGGACCCGAAGCGGCAGCGGCCGGAATTGTGGCGGCTCTACAACGGCCGGCTCGGACCGGGCGAAAGCCTGCGCGTTTTCCCGCTCTCCGACTGGACCGGGCGCGACGTCTGGACCTATGTCGCGGAGGAGGGGATCGAGGTCGCCTCGCTCTATTTCTCGGCCGAGCGCCCGACCGCCGAGCGCGACGGCAGTCTGCTGATCGTCGACGACGACCGCTATTGTTTCGCCGAGGGCGAGACGGCGGTGATGCGGCGGGTGCGGGTGCGCACCGTCGGCTGCTATCCGCTGACCGGCGCGGTGGAGAGCGAAGCGACCACGATCGAGGAGATCCTCGCCGAGATTTTCGGCAGCTCGGAGCGCGCCGGCCGGCTGATCGACCGCGACCAGGCTGCCTCGATGGAGCGGAAGAAAAGGGAGGGGTACTTCTGACGTGATCGGCACCCCTCACGTCACCCCCGCGAAAGCGGGGGTCCAGGCGGCCTCCGGGCCAGGGTTCAACGTCGTCTGGATTCCCGCTTTCGCGGGAATGACGGAGCGTAGGTGATGCCCGACCTGCTCCGCTTGCTCACCTGCGGCTCCGTCGATGACGGCAAGTCGACCCTGATCGGGCGGCTGCTCAAGGATTGCGGGGCGGTGGCGGAGGACAGGCTTGCCGGGCTCGACGATCTCTCCTTGCTCGCCGACGGGCTCGAGGCGGAGCGCGCGCAGGGCATCACCATCGACGTCGCCTATCTCTATTTCGAGACGGGGAAGCGCCGCTTCATCCTCGCCGACACGCCTGGGCACGAGCAATATACGCGCAACATGGCGACCGGCGCCTCCAATGCCGACCTCGCCGTTTTGCTGGTCGACGCGCGCAAGGGCGTGCTCACACAAACGCGGCGCCACGCCCGCATCGCCCGCCTGCTCGGCATCCGCCGCTTCATCCTGGCGGTGAACAAGATGGACCTGGTCGGCTTCGATGCTGCCGCGTTCGAGGCGGTACGCAGCGAGTTCGCCGAATTCGCCGCCGCGATCGGCGTGGAGGATGTGATCGCGATCCCGGTTTCGGCGCTGGAGGGCGACAATGTCGTCGCGCCGTCCGCGCGCATGACCTGGTACCAGGGTCCCACCCTGATCGCCGCGCTCGAAGCCGCCGAGACCGGGAGCGCCGCGGCCCTGCCCTTCCGGATGGCGGTGCAGAACGTGATCCGCAGCGAAGGGCGCTTCTATGCCGGCACCGTCGCGAGCGGGACAGTGCGCCCGGGCGACCGGCTCGCCATCCTGCCCGGCGCGACCGCGGCGGAGGTGGCGCGGATCGCAACGATGGATGGCGATCTCGATGAGGCCGCGGCGGGCCAGTCGGTCGCGCTGCGCTTCGCCGCGGAGGTGGATTGCTCGCGCGGCGACCTGCTCGCCGCCGCCGACGCGCCGCCCCAGGTGGCCGACCAATTCGAGGCCGTCTTGATCTGGATGGCCGACGAGGCCCTGCTGCCCGGCCGGCAATATCTGCTGAAGCATAATACCGCGACCGTCACCGCGATCGTGCACGAGCCCAAATACAAGCTCGCGATCGACACGATGGACGAGCTCGCCGCGAAGACGCTCGTGCTGAACGAGATCGGCGTCGCCACCCTGCGCACCTCGCGGCCGCTCGCCTTCGAGCCCTACGAGGCGAGCCGGGAATTGGGCGGCCTCATCCTGATCGACCGGATCAGCGGCGCGACGGTGGCGGCCGGGCTGATCCGCTTCGCCTTGCGGCGGGCGGAGAATATCCACGCGCAGGCGCTCGCGGTGACGCCGGAGCTGCGCGCCGCCTTGATGGGACAGACGCCGAAACTGCTCTGGTTCACCGGCCTCTCGGGCGCGGGCAAGTCGACCATCGCCAATCTGGTCGAGGCGCGGCTGCATGCGCGCGGGCGCCATAGCTTCCTGCTCGACGGCGACAATGTCCGGCTCGGACTCAACAGCGACCTAGGCTTCACCGCCGCCGACCGGGTCGAGAATATCCGCCGCGCCGGCGCCGCGGCGAAATTGATGATGGACGCCGGCCTGATCGTGCTCGCCGCCTTCATCAGCCCGTTCCGTGCCGAGCGCGAGATGGTGCGCGACACGGTCGGCGCGGAGAATTTCGTCGAGATCTTCGTCGACACGCCGCTGTCCGAGGCGGAGCGGCGCGACACCAAGGGCCTCTACAAGAAGGCGCGTGCCGGCAAGCTCGCCAATTTCACCGGGGTGGATTCGCCCTACGAGCCGCCGGAGGACCCGGCGATCCGAATCGACACGCTGGCGATGGATGCGGAGGCGGCGGCGGAGCTGATTGTCGCTCATCTGGGGCTTTGAGGGTAAGCCCGAACGGGGCGCCTCAATGCGTCCACACCGCGCGCTTGCGACGGCCGTCCAAGCGCGGCTTCAGCCCATAGCCGGGCGTTGCGATGCAGTCCGGCGGGCGCGGCGCGACGCCGATCCGGCGCAGCGCGATGGCGATCGCGAAGCTGGAATTCTGGTCGGCGCGAACGCACGCGACCTCATCGAGCGCCGTCCGAAGCGCCGGCACCGCGCGCGCCGCCCGAGGTCCGATCAGCCCGAGCGCCACCGCCGCCCGGTCCCGGACAAGATCGCTGGAATCCTTCAGCAAATCCGCAAGCGCCATGACATCCTCCTCGACGATGAAGCTGCTGTCGTTGCGCAAATCGGTCACCAGGCGGCTTGTGGCTTCGTATCTGGATTGCGGGTCGCGATCGGCCTCGATCCGGCTCACTTCGGACCTGACGCGCGGCGGAGGCCGGTCGGCGCGGTCCTGCGAGACAGACCCGGCGCCGCTCGTCAGCAGCAGCGCTCCAACGGCAATGGATGCGTGCCACCTCTTCATCCCTGCGCCGGACCTCAGAGCCGCTGCCGGGTGCTGACCGCCTGCCAGGACCAGACGTCGTCGCAATAGCCGTAGCGGAAGATGACCCGGGCCGACATGCCGTCAGGAAAGGGACTTCCGTGGTGCGGCAAAGGGAGCCTGGAATCGAGAAAGACGTACGTCCGCACGCTGTCTCCCGGCCGCAGGCGCATGGCGCCCTGGAGCGGCGGATCGAGGAAGCCGGAAGGGGGCACGGGGAGGGCGCTGCCGAAAGCGTCGCGAAGGCTCACCTGCATCTCGCCGGAGTACGGATTCCGTAGGGCCTCCTTGCGTATGCAGACGAGATTTCGGGACTGATTCACGATCGTGACGTTGAGGGTGGGACGCGCATCGACGAGGCCGCGCCTCAGCGAGATGGCGAGGTCCGCCGCACGGGCCGTTGCCGGCAAGAATGCGGCCAGCGATAACAGACTCAGAAGACGCAATCTTTTTAGGGTCAACGTCAGGGCCAGCCTCATCCCCCTTTCCTGCCCGAACGCGCTCGGCGGCGCCAGCGCCGAACGGCGTTGATCCGGCGCGAACAGGCTCTAGGATCGCGCGGCAAGCGGAGGGCTGGAATGGCGAGGAAGAAGAGCGACAAGGCGCCCGAGGCCGCGCAGCCGCCGGAAGCCGCGCAGGCAGCGCCCACGCCCGAAGTCACCGTCGAGGAAGCGCAGGCGGCGCCGCAGGAGGCGCAGCCTGGCGCGGACCAGACCCAGATCAGCGTCTCGCGCGGCTTCGGCAACTGGCTGACCCGCAACCGCTGCAGTCTCGCCTTCACCTCCTACCAGACCGGGCAATTGTTCCTGGTCGGGCGGCTGCCCAACGGCCAGGTGAGCTTCCATCAGCAGAATTACGTGCGGGCGATGGGCGTGCATGCGACGCCGCAGCGGCTCTATGTGGGCTCCCTGTTCCAGATCTGGCGGCTCGAGAACGTGCTCGCGCCGCACGAAAGGGCGAACGAGAATTTCGACCGGCTCTACGTGCCGCGCAACGCCCAGACCACCGGCGACGTCGACGTGCACGAGCTCGGCGTCGACCGCGCCGGGCGGGTGGTGTTCGTGAACACCAAATTCTCTTGCCTGGCGACGCTCAGCATCACCCACGGCTTCAAGCCGATCTGGAAGCCGCCCTTCATCTCGCGGCTCGCGGCCGAGGACCGCTGCCACCTGAACGGGCTGGCGATGCAGGACGGGGTGCCGGCCTATGTCACGGCGGTCAGCCGCTCGGATATGCTCAACGGCTGGCGCGACCGGCGGCACGAAGGCGGCGTGCTGATCGACGTGCGCGACAACCGGATCGTCACCGACCAGCTTTCGATGCCGCACAGCCCGCGCGTCGCCGCCGACGGCATCTATCTGCTCGATTCCGGCCGGGGTATGCTTGCGCGGATCGATCCGCAGAGCGGGGCGAAGACCGATATCGCCTTCTGCCCCGGCTTCCTGCGCGGGCTCGCCTTGCACAACGGCTTCGCGATCGTGACGGTGTCGCTGCCGCGCGACGGCGCCTTCTCCGGCCTCGCCCTGCAGGACGAATTGAAGAAGCGGGACGGCGAGCCCTGGTGCGGCGTCTGCATCATCGACCTGCGCAGCGGCGACCTCGTCGAATGGATCAGGCTCGACGGCGCGATCAAGGAATTGTTCGACGTCTCGGCGATCGCCGACGTCGCCTGCCCGATGGCGCTCGGCGTGCACTCGCCGGACATCCAGAGCCTGATCTCGTTCGAGCCGGAATTCGGGATGCTGGCGCCGCCGGCGGCGGGATAGTGTCAGAATCGATCCTCCCCGGGACGGGGAGGGGGACCATGCGAAGCATGGTGGTGGGGCCGAGCCTCCGCATGCTCGCTGTCGCTCGCGGGCCCTCCACCACTCCCCGTTCCGGGGCGGATTGGAGTTGTCAATCCAGCCGGAAATGCCGGAACCAGCAAAGACGGATCTGGCGCTCGTCGGAGGTGAAGCCGATCGGGCCGAAGCGGTAGCGGCGCCGATAGGGCACGCTCTGGACGGCCCTCAGCGCGGAGGATTCGAGGATGCCGCATAGCCGCCGACGCGCTCCTGCGGAGGCGCGGCGGCCCACTCCTCCATCAATCCGCCGCCGTGGCCGGCGTCTCCGCTGCCTCGCCCGCCGCCGCCTCAGAAGCGGACGCGCAGGCCCGCCCGGCCGGTCAGCGCATCGCGGCTGCTGCCGAAATCGCCCTCGGCCCGGATGAAGGCTTCGAGCGTGCCAGTGCGGAAGGTGACGCC
>JAFAZM010000211.1 GCA_019239785.1 Sphingomonadaceae bacterium | reverse complement strand
TTGATGCCGCCGGGCCGGAAGCCGCTCGAAACGGTCGCATAGACCATCTGGTCCGGCGTGATGTGCCAGGTGGCGTTGGCGCGGAAGGTGATGCCGTTCCCCGTCGTCGACTTGGGCGTGAGCGTGCCGCCCGAAAAGACCGCAAGGTCGGTGCAGGGCGAGCCCGGCACGGCAGCGGGCAGCAATGTGCCGCCCGGATTGTCGCGCAATTGCGCCCCGGTCGTCGTGTAGCAGGCGGCGACGCCGGTGCGCGAGCTTCCCGCCGCGTTGAACGGCGGGCCCGCCGGATTGCGGCCGAAGCCGAAGAAACCGATCAGGCTGTTGTCGTAGCGATAGGCGCGAAGGCCGCCGGTCAGGGTCAGGGTCGGCACGACGTCGACGCTCAATTCGCCGAACGCCGCATAGTCGCGGTCGACGCGGTCCTGCTGGGTCAGCCAGAGCGTGCCGGGGAGGCCGTTCACCGACAGCGCCGAAGCCAGGTTGGTGACCTGATAGTCCTGATGGATGAAGTGGAACTGGCGCTGGTAGAACAGGCCGCCGACGAAGCGCACGCTGTTCTCGGCCGGCGAGGCGATCCTGAGCTCGTGGCTCATCTTGGTGAAATGGTCGCGGCCGATGATGTGCTGCGAGGGATCGATGGTGCGGCCGGCATTGTCCGAGAAATAGAAATAGCCGGCAAGGCCGCCGGCGCCCGCATAGAGGCTGTCATAAGCCTCGGCATAATCGGTGTAATCGTTGGAGGTGTGGATGCGCCGGTCGAGATAGGCGCCGGCATAGGTGATATCGAAATTGCCGAGCCGGCCCTCGATGGTCAGCGCCGCCTGGGCGAAGCGGTCATGGTCGCGCTCGGGATAGAAACGCTGGACCTGGAGCGTGCCGAGGTTCGGATCGTAGCCGAACGAGCCGTGCGAATGCTGGTCCTGGCCGAGCAGTGAGAGGGTCGCGGTCCAGTGCTCGGCCAGGTCGATGCCGAGCGCCGCGCGGCCGCCGACCGTATCGACGTCGTTGTAATTGTTCTGGACGAGCGTGCTGTTGTTGACGGTGATTCCGCCCGGCCGGGGCAGGAAGGAGCGGGTGCCCGGGATATTGTCGATATAGCCGGCGTCGTGCTGGTACCAGCCGACGATGCGCAGGGCGGCGCTGCCGCCCAAGGGGGCGTTCACATAGCCTTCGAGCGAGCCGCCGACGCCGCCGTGGCGGACCGTGTTCAGCTCGCCGTCCAGCCCGCCCGAGAAATGGTGGGGATCGGGCCGGTTCGAGATGATGCGGATCGTGCCGGCTTCGGAGGAGGCGCCGTAGAGCGTGCCCTGCGGCCCGCGCAGCACCTCGATGCGGGCGATATCGTAGATATGGACGTCGAGCGTGCCGCCGATCGTGGTAACCGGCTGCTCGTCCAGATAGACGCCGACCGAGGGCAATGAGCCCGAATGGTTGCCGTCGCCGCCGCTGGCGACGCCGCGGATATAGACGTTGGTCGTGCCCGGCTGGAACGTCTGATAGGAGATGCTGGGCATCAGCCTGGTGTAATCCTGGAAGTTCGCGACGTTCAGGTCCTCGAGCTGCTGGGTGCCGATCGCCTGGATCGAGATCGGCACGTTCTGGAGGTTCTCCGAACGCTTCTGCGCGGTGACGATGATTACGTCGCTATTGTCTTCGGCCGGCTGGGCGGCGGGCGCGGCTGGCGCCGGCTGCGCGGGCTGGGCCGGCTGGGCGAAGGCGGCTCCGCTGGTGCAGAGCATGGTCGAACCGAACAGGCCGATGCAAGCGCGCTTCAGGTACATGGGTGACCCCCCTCTTGCGTCTTTGCCGGGAGAATCCGCCGCTTTTGCTTGCGCGTCAAAATCTTTTTGGAGCCGAAACGAGATCGCGGACGAACGTGACCGAATTGCAACGCGTCCTTACGTCCAGTTTTCGAGGACCGGACCAAGCGCCTGCTTCAGCGGATCGAGCCAGGCTTCGTAGGGCCGCCATTGCTCCAGCCCTTCGCGGTTGATCGGGCGGCGGACCTGCTCGGAGCTTGCGGTGCGCACCGCGCGCGCATTTTCGTGGAAGGCGAGGCAGGCGGGATCGAAGGGCAGGCCGAGCGCATCGAGCAGGCGCCGGATCTCGCCTTCGGGATCGTCGATCAGCCGCTCGTGGATCACCAGGATCGGCGGCGCCGGCATGACCTTCGCCATGTGCGCCATCAGCTCCGCATAGGCCGCATAATAGAGGCCCATGTCGCCCAGCCGGTAGCTGAACCCCTGGCCGCGGGCATAATGCTGCTTGAAGTTGGAGAAGCAGCAATCGAGCGGATGGCGGCGGGCGTCGACGATCCTTGCGTTCGGGAGGATCAGCCGGATCAGCCCGGCATGCGCCCAATTGTTCGGCATCTTGTCGATGAAGAACGGGCGGCCGGTCTTGCGCTGGATGCGGGTGCGCTCGAGATATTCCTCGCCGAGCGCGCGCAGCGCCGCCGGATCGAAATCCGCCACGCATTCGGGATAGCGGCTCTCGGCGTCGCCCGCTTTGGCTGCGCCGAGCCGGCGCGCCATCGCCGGGATGTCGGGCAGCTCCATCGTGCCTTCCACCTGCTCATGGCTGGCGAGGATCTGCTCGATCAGGGTCGAGCCGGCGCGGGGCATGCCGAGGATGAAGATCGGATCGGGCGCCGGGCAGCCCAGGCCGGCGCGCGCGGCGAAGAAAGCCGGGGTGAACAGCGCCTTCGAGCGGGCGACGAAGGCCTGTACCTCGCCGACATCGTAGCGGATCATCGCCGCGCGGATCCGGTTTCCTTCCGCATAATGGCCGAAGCTGCGCGCCCAGTCCCTGCGCTCCTCGAAGCCGCGGCCGAGCGCGAAGTTCAGGTGCAGGCGGTCGTCCGGCCCGAGCCCGTCCGTGCCGAGCGCATTCTCCATCGCAACCATGTCGGCATCGGCGAAAGGCACCGTCTTCAGATTGGCGAGGCTCCACCAGAGCTCGCCGAGCGTCGGCGCCAGGTCGAGGCCGCGTCGATAGGCGGCGATCCCGTCCTGCTGGCGGCCGACCGTCTTCAGCGCATGGCCGTAGCTCATCCAGACCTTGGGCTGGTCGGGCACGCGCGCCAGCACCTGCTCGTAAAGGCCGATCGCCTCCTCATAGCTGCCGATCCGCCCGAGCGCCGCCGCCTTGAGGTTCTGCTGGCCGGCGCCGATCGCGTCGTCGGTGGGCAGCAGGTCCAATTCGGCGATCGCCTCGGCGGGGCGGTTCTGCTTGTAGAGGACGGTGGCGAGATTGGCCCGCGCGGGCGTGAAGGCGGGGGCCAGCTCGAGCGCGCGGCGCAGCAGTTTCTCGGCGTCGGGATAGCGGCCGAGTCGCGCGGCAAGCTCGGCCATCATCCGGATCGCGGCGACGTCGAACGGGTTCTGCGCCAGGCGCGGACGCAGCAGGCGCTCGGCGGCGGGCAGGTCGTTGTCGAGCAGGGCCTCGGCGGCGGCCATCAGCTCCGGATCGCCGACCGAGGCCGCGATCGCGTCGAGCTCGGCCCGCTCCGCCTCCTCGGCATCGCCGGTGCGCCGTAGCGCTGCGCCGAGCAGGCGGAAGGCGTCGGCATTGCGGGGGGCGACGG
>JAFAZM010000207.1 GCA_019239785.1 Sphingomonadaceae bacterium | reverse complement strand
TTCGTGCCGTTGTTCATCCTCGCCACGGCCTACGCGTTCGCGCGCTTCGCCTTCTCGCTTTACGCGCCGGCGCCGCGCCCCAGCGGTCTCGCCTGGAGGCTGTCCAGCCGAGACGGAGCGGCTGGCGGCTGGCCCTATCTCCAGCTGATCGCCTGCATCCTGTGCGCCTGGGCTTTATGGCGGGCCTGGCTCTATGGGCACGCGCCCGAGCTGCTGCCTTTTTGCCTCTACTGGAGCGGGTTCGCCCTCTGGGGCGCAGCGGGCGCCGCGCTTGGCGCGGCCGATTGCCGCATCCAATCCCGCGCCGACACGGCCTGACTGGTTCGCATGCGAGGTTCCGGCGCGCGGCGAGCGACCGGGCCGAAAAAATTTACGGCCGATGTCACATTCCGCCTTTCCATCTCGTCAGGCTCGCACAACGCCACGAAAGGATCCGGTCATGACCGCCTCGCTCAATCTCTTCACCGCAGCGCCCGAGCTCATGAAGGCCTTCCTCGCCTTCTCCAACCAGATGGAGGGAAGCGGGCTCGAGAAGCCGCTGCTCGAGCTCGTCAAGATTCGCGCCTCGCAGATCAATGGCTGCGCCAATTGCCTCAACATGCACAGCTACGAGGCGCGGCAGGCCGGCGAGACCGAGCAGCGGCTCCACCTGATTGCCGCGTGGCGGGACGCGCCATGCTATAGCGATCGGGAGCGTGCCGCTTTGGCCTGGACCGAGCATCTGACCCTGGTCGCCGAGCACCGCCCGGCGGAAGCGGTCCGCGCGGCCCTGGACGCCCAGTTCAGCGCGGAGGAGCAGGTGAAGCTGACGATGGTGATCAACGTGATCAACGGGTGGAACCGGCTCGCGGTCGGCTTCGGCCTGTTCGAAGCAAGCTATGGGTGGAAGGCGTGAACTACGGCGCGACCGCCACGTTCGATGCGTTGCGGCCGAAGCTGACCCGAATCGCCTATCGCATGCTCGGCTCGATCGCCGATGCCGAGGACATGGTGCAGGATGCGTGGCTCCGCTGGGCCGAGAGCGACCGCGAGGCGGTGCGCGTGCCCGAAGCCTTCCTGCGCCGGATCGTCACGCATTTGTGCCTCGACCGGCTCAAGTCCGCGCAAAGCCGGCGGGAGACCTATTTCGGGCCCTGGCTGCCCGAGCCCATGATCGAAGCCGAGCCGGTCGAGGACGTCACCCTGCCGCTGATGCTCGCGCTCGAACGGCTCTCGCCGCTGGAGCGCGCGGCCTTCCTGCTGCACGACGTGTTCGGCGAGAGCTTCGATGAGGTCGCGGCGGCGCTCGGGCGCGATCCCGCCGCCTGTCGCCAGCTCGCCAGCCGTGCCCGCGAGCATGTCCGTGCGGAGAAGCCCCGTTTCCGGGTCGAGCGCGCGCACGGGATGGAGATCGCGAAGGCGTTCTTCGCGGCCTCCGATGGCGGCGACATCGGGCAATTGAGCGCGATGCTGGCGAGCGACGTCCACCTCTATTCGGACGGCGGCGGCAAGCGGCCGGCTGCGTCGCGGGTGCTTCGCGGCCGGGACGAAGTACGCCGCACCCTCGCCGCGATCGACCGGCTGGTTCGGGGGCGGCGCGGCGCGCTGATCCGCTACGCTTATGTCAACGGCCTCCCCGGCTACGTCACGCGGGAGGCGGACGGCGTGCTGCAGACCACCGCCTTGCTGGTCGACGGCGGGGAGATCCGGGCGATCTACGTGATGCGCAACCCGGACAAGCTCCGCCACCTCGAGAAGAGTCTCCATTAGCAGCGCCAGCTAGTCGGCCGCTTGCCCACTCGTCGAGAGCGCCGGCGGCTCCCAGCCGAACACGCTTCGCCCGCCATATTCGTGCGAACGGCTACGCTCCTCGGCGAGGTGCGCCTCGAAGCTCGGCCCCCTCACATGCCGCTCGAGCCGCCGCGCCTGCTCGTCGAGGCGGCGGATGGCGCCGATTTTCTCGTCATTGCCGAGCTTCGCCTGCTGGACGGCGCTCTTCAGCACGCCGATCGTCTTGTCGTAGACCTTGGTTGGGACCGGGAATGGGTGGCGGTCCTTGCCGCCATGGGCGAGCGAAAAGCGGGCCGGATCGGCGAAGCGGCAGGGCGCGCCGTGGATGACCTCGGCGACCATCGCCAGCGAGCGCATTGTGCGGGCGCCGACGCCGGAGACGAGGAGCAGGTCGGGGAAGTCCTTCGGGCCTGCCTCGGCGGCGGCGGCGAGGGTGCCGTGAAGACGGCGGACGATGACGTCCTCGGCGCGGACGTCGTGGTGGTCGGGGAGGTCGAGGTGGGGGAGGAGGGGTTCCGCCGTCTTGGCGGCGCCAAGGCCGGAAGAGGCCCCGCCACCAGCCTTCGGCTGGTCCCCCTCCCCTCGAAATCGAGGGGACGAGCTGATCGCAGCCGCTTCTCTTGCCAGCTTGTCGGGGCCCAGCTCGACGAGGAGCGCGAGCTGGGCATCGCGGGAGGCGGCGGCGCGGCGGTCGGTGAGGTTGACGATATTGCCCTGGGTGCGGCCTTCGATCGCGGCGTGGGGGGCGTCGACGAAGCTTTCCAGGCCTTCGGAGAGCCAGTGGTAGCGGCGGGCGCGGCGGCTGCCGCCGTTCATGCCCTGTTGGATCACCGTCCATTTGCCGTCGTCGGCGACGACGAAGCCGTGCAGATAGAGGTCGAAGCCGTCCTGCAAGGCTGCGCTGTCGACCTTGGCGACCAGCCGGCTGGCGCGAGCGAGGCCGGCGCCGTCGAAGCCGGCGCGATCGCCGGCCGCGGCCAGCTCGGCCGGAGTCAGCCGCGACTGCTTGCCGCGGCCGCCGCAGACCTGGAGCCCGAGCTCGCCGGCCAGCGGGTTGAGCCCACGCTTCAGCGCGCCGATCACGCTGGTGGTGATGCCGGAGGAATGCCAATCCATCCCCATCACGGCGCCGAAGGACTGGAACCAGAAGGGGTGGGCGAGCCGGCGCAGGAACTCGTCGCGGCCATAATGGTGGACGATCGCCTCGCCGATCACCGCGCCGAGCCGGGCCATGCGCTGGCCGAGCCAAGGCGGCACCCGGCCGCCGTGAAGCGGCAGATCCGCACTGCCCGATCTTTGCGCCAAGATGCCGACTCCGTCTGGAACGAAGCAGGAACCCTAGGTGGGCACGCCAGGATTTGCCAGCGAAATCATGGGGGAACGAGGAGTCCCGCTCGCGCCCGCAGGACCACCTCCGGGGCCGCTATCCGAGCGCGTCACGCAAGCGTTTGCCGCGCTGCGGCGGCTCCTGCGCCAGCTCGCCAAGCGCCATGATCTGCTGGCGCAGCTCGGCGCGCTTCTCGTGGATCGAGGCGATGACCGGGCCCATCGCCATGCCGAGGTCGACGAGCACCGCCTCCGACAATTGCAGCGAGGATTCGAGCGTCTCCGGCACCGCGTCGGTGGCGCCGGCCTTGTAGAGCTCGGCGGCGTGGGCGGGATCGCGGGCGCGGGCGACGATGGTGAGGTCGGGGCACCAGGCGCGCACGCGCTTCACCAGCCGCACCACCTGGACCGGGTCGTCCATGGTCAGGATGAGGGCGCTGGCATGGCCGAGGTTGAGCCCATCGATGAATTCGGGCCGCGAGGCGTCGCCGAAGATCAGGGGGAAGCCTTCGGCGCGCGCCGCCTTCACCGCGTCGATGTCCGAATCGACGGCGACATAGGGCCGGTCGTGGACGGCGAGCATCTCGGCGACGAGGCGGCCGACCCGGCCGAAGCCGATGACCACCGCGCGCGGCGCCTCGCGGGTCGGCGCCAGCGCCGGCACGCCGCCCTCGCCGCGGCGCTCGAGCCGCTGCGCGGTCACGCGGCCGAGCCGGGCGAGGAGGGGGGTGACGGTCAGCCCGATCGCGGTCACGATCTGCCAGAAGGCGGCGGTCTCGGCGCCGATCAGCCGGGCCGCCGACGCGGCGCCGAGCACGACCAGCGTCGTCTCGGACGGCGAGGCCATCAGCAGGCTCGCCTCGGCCGCAACCGCGCGGCGGTTGCCGCCGAGCCGCAGCAGCAGGGCGGTGACGATCGTCTTGACCAGCATCACGCCGAGCAAAGCGAGCAGCAGGGCCGGCCATTCGGAGAGGATGAAGCGCAGGTCCAGGCTCATCCCGACCGTGATCAGGAAGATGCCGAGGCCAAGGCCGCGGAAGGGCGCGGTCATCAGCTCGACCTCGCCATGATATTCGGTCTCCGCGATCAGCACGCCGGCGACGAGGGCGCCGACGATCGGCGAGAGGCCGACGCCGGCGGTGGCGAGGCTCGCCGCGATCACCACGAGCAGGCTGATCGAGAGGAACAATTCCGGGCTCTTGGTGCGCGCCGCCTGGGCGAACAGGCGCGGCAACAGGAAGCGGCCGACGACCAGCATTGCAGCGACGACGAGCAGGCCAAGCCCGAGGATGCGGGCGAGGCCCTCCACTCCCGCCGCATTGGGCCCGATTGCGCCGAGCGCGAAGATGATCGGCACCAGCGCCAGATCCTCGAACAGCAGCATCGCGAAGGCGGCGCGGCCGACGGGAGTCGTGGTGCCGACCAGCGGCAGCACCACTGCGGTCGAGGAGAGCGCCAGAGCGAGGCCGAGCGCGAAAGCGGCAAGCCAGGAGAGGCCGGCGATGTGGATGGCGACGCCGATCAACGCGGCCGCCAGCAGGAGCTCGGCCGCGCCGACGCCGAAGACCAGCCGCCGCATTCCCCAGAGCCGGCGGAAGCTCAGCTCCAGCCCGATCGAGAAGAGCAGGAGGATGATGCCGAGCTCGGCGAAGGGCTCGATCGCGTGCGGGTTGGAGATGGTGAGATGGTTCAGCCAGGGCATCTGCCCGGTCATGCCGCCCAGCCCCGAGGGGCCGACCAGCACGCCGATCAGGATGAAGCCTATCACCGGGCTGATCCGGATCCGCGCGAAGGCCGGGATCACGATCCCCGCCGCGCCGAGGATGACGAGCGCGTCGCTGAGGCCGGAGGTGCTGAACTCGGAAGCCATCTTGCCTTTATGCGGAAACGCGCGCGATTGTCAGCCGCGATGGCCGATCCCGATCAGCATGATGTCGTCATCGCCGGCGGCGGGCCCGCCGGGATGATGGCCGGGCTGTTGTTCGCCCGGGCCGGCGTCGGCACGCTGGTGCTCGAGAAGCATGGGGACTTCCTGCGCGACTTCCGCGGCGACACCGTGCATCCCTCGACGCTCGAGCTGATGGACGAGCTCGGCTTCCTCGAGGAGTTCCTGCAGCGGCCGCATGACGAGATCGACCGGCTGACCGCCAGGGTCGCGAACGAATGGATCCAGATCGCCGACCTCACCCACCTGCCGGTCAAGTGCAAGTTCGTCGCCCTGATGCCGCAATGGGACTTCCTCGATTTCCTGGCGGAGAAGGCGAAGCTCTATCCGGCCTTCACCCTGGCGATGAACGCGGAAGCGGTCGGCCTGATCGAGGAGGACGGCCGGGTCGCCGGCGTGCGGCTCGCGGACGGCGGCGAAGCGCAAGCGCGGCTGCTCACCATCGCCGCGGACGGGCGCGGCTCGGTGCTGCGGGCGAGGGCGGGGCTGCCGCTCCAGGATCTCGGCGCGCCGATCGACGTGCTCTGGTTCCGCCTGCCCAAGGGGGCCAGCGACTATAACGAGACCGGCGGCACGTTCGGCGCCGGCACCTTCATCGTCCAGCTGAATCGCGGCGATTACTGGCAATGCGCCTATGTCGTGCCGAAGGGCGCGGCGGACGAGGTGAAGGCGCGCGGCATCGCCGCCTTCCGCGACGACGTCGCCCGCGCGGTGCCGGACCTCGCCGACGTGACGCCGACGCTGGAGGATTGGGACCAGGTGAAATTGCTCTCGGTCTCATTGGACCGGCTGCTGCGCTGGTCGCGGCCGGGCCTGCTCGCGATCGGGGACGCCGCCCATGCGATGTCGCCGGTCGGCGGGGTCGGCATCAACCTGGCAATCCAGGACGCGGTCGCCGCCGCCAACATCCTTGCCGCGCCGATGGCGCGGGG
>JAFAZM010000072.1 GCA_019239785.1 Sphingomonadaceae bacterium | reverse complement strand
CGCAAGGCTGCTTCGTCGTCAACTACTTCCTGGAGGTCCCTTGAGTTGCACAGCCATCATAGCGCGCTGGGGCTAGCTTCGCTCCCCGCTGACGCCGCTGCCGGCGTCGTCGTCGCAGAGCAACGCCCGGTTCAGCCGGTCACGCTCGTTCGCCCGCACGCCGCCCGGCGCGCCGCCCGCTGCTTCGTCGAGAGGTTTCCGGGACGCTCGCTCTATGCGGTGAAGGCCAATCCCTCGCCGGACCTGCTGAGGATCCTGTGGGAGGAGGGCATCACCCATTACGACGTGGCGTCGATCGCCGAGGTGCGCCTGGTCGCCGCGACCCTGCCGGAGGCGGAGCTCTGCTTCATGCATCCGGTGAAGGCCGAGGAAGCGATCGCGGAGGCCTATTTCACGCACAATGTGCGAACCTTCTCGCTCGACACGATCGAGGAGCTGGAAAAGATCGTGCGCGCGACGAAGGGCGCGGATGATCTCAACCTGCTGGTCCGCATCCGGGTCTCCTCGGAGCATGCCAAGCTCAGCCTCGCCGCCAAGTTCGGCGCCGAGCCCGCCGAGATGAAGGCGCTGCTGATGGCGACCCGCCAGGCCTCCGACGCGCTCGGCATCTGCTTCCATGTCGGCAGCCAGGCGATGACGCCGGCGGCCTATGCCGAGGCGATGGAGCGGGTACGCGCAGCGATCGTCGAGGCGGCGGTCACCGTCGACATCGTCGACGTCGGCGGCGGTTTCCCGTCCGTCTATCCGGGGATGGAGCCGCCCGCGCTCGACGCCTATTTCGAAATCATCCACCGCGCCTTCGAGGATTTGCCGGTCTCCTATTCCTCCGAGCTCTGGTGCGAGCCGGGCCGGGCGCTCTGCGCGGAATATGCGAGCCTGCTGGTCCGGGTCGAGAAGCGGCGGGGCGACACGCTCTACATCAACGACGGCGCCTACGGCACCTTGTTCGACGCGGCCCATCTCGGCTGGCGCTTCCCGGTGCAGCTGGTCCGCGAGGGCGGCTCGGACGCGAAGGACATGGCGTTCAGCTTCTACGGGCCGACCTGCGACGACCTCGACCATATGGCGGGGCCGTTCCACCTGCCCGCGGACACGCGGGCCGGCGACTATGTCGAGATCGGCATGCTCGGCGCCTATGGCTGCGCGATGCGCAGCCAGTTCAACGGCTTCGGCGCGGTCGAGACGCACGTCGTCGAGGACGAGCCGATGGCGAGCCTCTATGTCGAGCTGCCCGCCGAGCCGGGCGGGAACGTCGTGGAGCTGCGCGCCCGGCGCGGAGGCTACTGAGCCCGGGCCGCAGCAATCGTCTTCCGGCCGCGCCCCCGTCCTGCGGGGGCCGGCAGGCACGCGATCTCGCGGAGCGCAGCGAGGAAGGCCCTGCCGCGGTCGTTGGCCGCGTCCTCTGTCGCGATCGCGGGATCGTAGCAGAGTTCGTATAGAGCGAACCCGGCCGGGCTCTTGCGGCGGCCGGATTCGTGCGCGCTGTCGTCATCTTCCTCCGGAACGTTCCGCTCGATCTGAACGGCGCGGAATCCGAGCTGCTCGAGCGTCCGGTCGAGCGACCGGTTGGACGATTCGCAGATGATCCGCAGCCCGCGCTTCGGCTCCGGCTGGACCAGGTCGGGCCAGCAACGCGCGAGCAGCGCCGCCAGATGCTCGACCGCCGCATAGAGCAGCCGCATGCCATCCCACTCCTTCGCGCCGGCGGCAGGAACGTAGAGCGCCGAGTAAGCCAGCAGGTTGACGAAGCCGCCAGCCTCCCCCTGCGCACGCCGTTTCGGCTTGCGGACCTCCAGCGTCGACATCGCCGCATGGAGATGGCCTCGGCGGTAGCGCAGATAGCTCTGCTCGGTGATCGGGAGGACGACGCTGAAATAGCCCGCCCCCTTTTCGTCCGGATCCTTGCCGGATGGAATGCGCCAGATCGTGTCCGGCCACAAAGCGTGCCATTCGGCGATGTACCTCGTCTCCCAATATTCCCACCACGGGTCCGGCTCGCCAAGCGTGTGGATCGAGTAGGTGGAGGCGCTTTCGCGCGCCAGGGCCTCGATCACCTTGCCCGCTTCCTTCGGGTCGCCGCCGAGGCTGCTGCCGAGATACGGACCGCCGTCCCGGTACCGGGTCAGCTTCCGGAGGAGCTCCGGATCCTGCTCGACGCCCAGTTTCGGCCCCAGGCCGCGGCGGCGCACCAGCAGCACCGCACGCGTGATCAACGACAGGGTCACGATCACGACGATGATGCACTCGATCAGGCCGATCAGGAACTCGCGGTCGAGCAGGTCGGCCATCTCGCTGACGTGAAGCAGGTGCAGGATGAAGAAGATGGAGCCGGCCAGTGCGACGCCGCCCTCCAGCAGCGAGATCGGAACCTCCTTCCGCTCGTGCCATGCGCCGAAGCGGCGCAGCCCCCGATACAGCCGGCTCAGCAGCCCTTTCGACAACGCGCCGGCCTATCGCTCGCGGGCGCGCATCAGAATGCGGCGCTGTTCGTCGGACTGCTCGGACTTGAAGCCGACCTGGCTGCCGCCGTCGAGCGCCGCGGCCATCTTCCGGAATTCTTCATCCTCGGCTGCGGCCACGCCCTTCAGCACCGAGATCGAGATGAATGAAGCGAGGTGGTTCTTGAGAACCGCGCCGGGAATCCGCGTGCCTGGCGGCGCCGAACAGAACAGGTCGAGATATCTCACCGGTTCCGCGTCCGGCCGCAGCCGGGGCTGCACGTAGGAAAAATCGAGCGGCCGGAACCCCTTGCGCTTCCAGAACACGTAGCGCTGGAACGGGCTGATCCCCGATCGCGCCAAATCCTCCTCGATTTCCGCGTTCGTCATCCGCAACGGATTGTTGACCTCGAACAGGATCAACGGGCGCATGGTGCCAGCCGTGAAGCCGAACACGCGCAAGGCCTCGGCTTCCAGATAGTCTCGCATGTCGCCGATCGTGCCCTGCCCGCGCGAGCCCGCCTCGAGAAAAGTGTAGATCGCCTGCACGCTGGCCAGGCAGCCGAACTCGACATGCGCCCGGCTGGTGGTGAGGCCGAAGACGTGACCGCCGATGATCGGGCCGCCCTGCCACGAGCGGATCGCCGAGACGATCTCGCGCCAGGGGCCGAAAGCCCGTTGCATCGCGCTGTTGCTGTTCAGGGCGGCGATCTCGAAGAACGCCTCCGGCGGCTCACGTTCGTCCGCGAGCGGGAAAAGCTCGGCATAGATGTTGTAGAGCGTGGAAAAGGAACGCGAATCCTCCGGGAGGACCTCTTCATAGGAGAGCTTCGCTCGGATCGGCTTGGAAATCTGGTCCATTTGCTCCCGCCCCCCATACACTTGGTCGTATCGGGAGCGCGGCAAGTCAAGCTCAGCTCAAGCGATCCCGAAACGTCTCCCAGCCGAATTCCCGCACGACGTCCAGCCTGTCGTCGCGGCTGTCCCAGAGCACGATCGACGGCAGCGGCACGCCGTTGAAGGTCGTCGTCTTCACCATCGAATAATGGGCCTGGTCGAGGAAGGCGATGCGGTCGCCCGGCTCGGGGCGGCGCGGGAAGAGATAGTCGCCGATCACGTCGCCGGCGAGGCAGGAGGGGCCGCCGAGCCGGACCGCCACGCCGTCGTCGGGCTCGCCCATCAGCGCCGGCCGGTAGGGCGCCTCGATCACGTCGGGCATGTGGCAGGTGGCCGAGACGTCGAGGATCGCGATCGGCATGCCGTTGTCGAGCATGTCGACCACCTCGCCGACCAGGATGCCCGCATCGAGCGCGACCGCTTCGCCGGGCTCCAGATAAAGGTCGAGGCCGGTGTCGGCGCGCACCTCCTTCAGGAACTCGACCAGCTCCTCGCGCTGGTAATCGGCGCGGGTGATGTGGTGGCCGCCGCCGAAATTGAGCCATTTCAGCCGGCTGAAATAGGGCTCCAGCCGCGGCCGCAGCGCCTCCCAGGTGCGGCGCAGCGGCGGGAAATCCTGCTCGCAGAGCGAATGGACATGGATGCCGTCGATCCCGTCCAGATCGCCGGGCTGCAGCTGGTCGGCGGGATGGCCGAGCCGGCTGTGCGGCTGGGCCGGATCGTATTTGGCGATCTCGCCTTCCGAATGCATCGGATTCAGCCGGAGGCCGAGATCGACCGTACGGCCGCCAGCGCGGGCGGCCTCGACCTCGCCAGCGAAGCGCCGCGCCTGGGCCGGGCTGTTGAAGATGACGTGGTCGGAGAGCGCCAGCACCTCTTTCATGTCCTCCGCCTTGTAGCCGGCGCAATAGGTCGCGACTTCGCCGCCGAAATGGGCCCGGCCGAGCCGCGCCTCCCAGAGTCCCGACGTGGCGACGCCGTCGAGATAGCGGGAGACGAGATCGCCCAGCGACCACATCGAAAAGGCCTTGAGCGCGAGCAGCACCTTCACGCCGGCCCGGTCGCCGATTTCGGCGAGGATCTGCAGGTTGCGCTCGATCGCGGCCTGGTCGACGACGAAGGCCGGCGAGGGCACGCGGCCGAGGTCCAGCCGGGCGAAGGCGCCCGCGCCGCCCGCCCGCGTCGCCATTGCGGGCGCACCGCCGCGGGGCGGCGTCAGAATGGCAGCGGCTCCGGAAGCTCGTGCACCTGCCAGGGCAGGCCGTGCCGATTCAGCATTTCCATATACGGGTCGGGATCGAACTGCTCCATGTTGAACACGCCCTCGCCGCGCCAGGCGCCGGTCAGCATCAGGGCGGCGCCGATCATCGCCGGCACGCCGGTCGTGTAGCTCACCGCCTGGTTGCCGGTCTCGCGATAGGCCTCTTCGTGATCGCAGACATTGTAGACGTAGAAGGTCTTGCGCTGCCCGTCCTTGGTGCCGGTCGCGATGTCGCCGATATTGGTCTTGCCCTTGGTGGTCTCGCCGAGGCTGGCAGGCTCGGGCAGCACCGCCTTCAGGAACTGGAGCGGGATGATCTCGCGGCCTTCGTAGATCACCGGGTCGATCCGCGTCATCCCTACGTTCTGCAGCACTTCCAGATGCTTGAGATACTGGTCGCCGAACGTCATCCAGAAGCGGATCCGCTCGATCTCGGGCAAATGAGTCGCCAGCGATTCCAGCTCCTCATGATACATGAGGTACATGTTCTTCTGGCCGACCTGGTCGAACTCGAACGCCTGCTTGGTCGAGAGCGGCGGCGTCTCGATCCATTGGCCCTTCTCATAGTGGCGTGCCGGCGCGGTCACCTCGCGGATGTTGATCTCGGGGTTGAAGTTGGTCGCGAAATGTTGGCCGTGGTCGCCGCCGTTGCAGTCGAGGATGTCGAGCGTCTCGATCCGGTCGAGCAGATGCTTCTTGATATACGTCGCGAACACGCTGGTGACGCCGGGATCGAAGCCGGAGCCGAGCAGGGCCATCAGCCCCGCCTCGCGGAAGCGGTCCTGATAGGCCCATTGCCACTTATATTCGAACTTCGCCTCGTCGCGCGGCTCGTAATTGGCGGTGTCGAGATAATCGACCCCGGTCTTCAGGCAGGCGTCCATGATCGAGAGGTCCTGGTAGGGCAGCGCCAGGTTGACGACGAGCTTCGGCCGGACCCGTTCGATCAGGGAAGCGGTCGCGTCCACGTCGTCGGCGTCGACCTCCGCGGTCTCGACGTCATAGCCGAACCTTTCCTTCACCGATTTGGCGATCGCGTCGCACTTGAAGCGCCGCCGGCTTGCGAGCACCACCTCGGAGAAGATCTCCGGCAGCTGCGCCATCTTGTGGACCGCAACGGACGAGACGCCGCCCGCGCCGATCACCAGCACCTTGCTCATTCCTGCTCCTTTTGGTTCGCGCGCGGCCTAGCTCATGGCCGCGAACGCCTCAAGGCGGCACTTGGCGCCTCGGCTCGCGGATCAGCAGCGCGCCGGTGATCCCGAAGACGATCGCCGCCATCATGTAGAAGGCGGGCGCCAGCGGGCTCTCCGTCCAGTCGATCAGCGCCTTGACGACGATCTGCGTGGTGCCGCCGAACACGGCGATCGCGACCGCATAGACGATGCCGAGCGCGCCGGCGCGGATGCGGGCCGGCAGCGCCTCGATGAACAGGATCAGCGCCGGGGTCGAGCCGAAGATGTGGAGCAGGGTGAGGGCCGCGGTGGCGCCAAGCAGAGCGGCCGGCGTGCGCAGCGCGCTGAGCAGCTGGAAGGCCGGCAGCACGAGCAGCAGCAGCGCAAGCCAGGGCAGGACCAGGACGCGCTTGCGGCCGTAGCGGTCGGCGAGCCAGCCGGCGCTGAGGTCGCCGATCACGCCGAACAGGCCGAGCATGATCACCGCGCCGAATGCGCTGGTCGTCGGCATGTGCAAAGTGTCCTGCGCGTAGGTGGCGAGATAATCGAGCGTGTAGTTGCTGATCGTCGCGGCGCCGATGATCATCAGCCCCGCCGCCGCGATCACCGGGAAGGCGGACCGGCCGGTGGCCGGCGCCTCCGCCCCCTCGGCCGCGTCGGGGAGCGTCTCGCTGAGGGTGCGCCGCAAGGCGAGGCCGAACGGTACGATCGAGGCCCCGATCAGGAAGGCGGCGCGCCAGCCCCAGGCGTCGAGCGCGGCCGAGCTCAGCCAGGCGGAAAGGCCGAGCCCGATCAGCCCGGCGACCAGGGCCGCCGCATCCGCGGTCGCCGCGTGCATCGAGACGTAGAGCGCGCGCCGCTGCGCCGGCGCCGCCTCGAGCAGGAAGGCCGCGTTCGGCCCCACCTCGCCGCCGAGCGCGAAGCCCTGGATCAGCCGGAAGGTCACCGCAAGCACGGGCGCCGCCATCCCGATCAGGGCGTAGGAGGGGGTGAGCGCCAGGCCGGTGATCGCGATCCCCATCAGCGTGAAGGACAGGATCATCGCCGGCTTGCGGCCGCGCCGGTCGGCGAGCCGGCCGATCACCAGCCCGCCCAATGGCCTCGAGACGAAGCCGACCCCGAAAGTCGCCAGCGACAGCAGCAGGGAATGCGGCGCGTCGCCGGGGAACAGGCTCCGGCCGATCTGCACCGCGAAGAAGGAGTAGGTGACGAAATCGTAGAATTCGAGGCCGTTGCCCGCGCAGACCGCGGCGATCTGGCGGCGGGTCAGCGCCGGCTTCGTGGCCTCCTTTGCCGGCATGTCCGCCCCCTTCCGAACGCGGATGCTCTCATTCCGCCTTGGCAAAAGCAAGCAGCGAGGAGGCGAGAATGAAGTTCGACGAGAGGGCAATGTTTGCGCTAACATCGACAAAAAGAGGGAGGGGAAGATGACGATCGATCGCCGCCTGTTCATCGGTGCCGCGCTCGGGCTGGCGATGGCGCGCGCCGCGGCGGCCGCACAGCAATGGGGCGACCCGCCCACCGCTTACGTGCCGGGGCCCGGCCTCCCCGTCTGGCCGCCGGCCGAACATTTCCCGCTCTGGCCCGGCCGTCCGCCCGGCGCGCCCGAGCCGCTGCCGGTGCTCGCGCCGACGATGAACGGTCCGCACGACCGCCGCGAGCTCTGGCTGCGCGGGATCGGCGAGCCGATGGTCGCGGTGTTCCGCCCGGCGCGGCCCGACGGAAGGGCCGTGCTGATCATTCCCGGCGGCGGCTACGGCTTCGTCTCGGTGCACAATGAGGGGATCGATGTTGCCTCGACGCTTACCTCGCACGGCATCACCTGCTTCGTGCTGGCCTATCGCCTGCCGGGCGAAGGCTGGGGCAACCGCGCCGACGTGCCGCTGCAGGACGCGCAAAGGGCGATGCGGCTGATCCGTTCCCGCGCCGGCATGTGGCACATCGAGGCGGACAGGCTCGGCATCGTCGGCTTCTCCGCCGGCGGCCATCTCGGCCTCTCGCTCGCCGTCGGCCATGCGGATCCGGTCTATCAGCCGATCGACGCGGCGGACCGGCTGTCGGCGCGGCCCGCTTATGCCGGCATCGCTTATCCGGCGGTGCGCGGCTTCCCGCCCTTCTGGGGCGATTCGCCTTCGGCCGAGATCCAGGCGCGCTACACGACGATCCCGCGCATCGGCCATGAGACGCCGCCGCTCTTCCTCGTCCATGCGATGGACGATCCGGTGGTGCCGATCCAGAACAGCCTCGACCTGATCGCCGCCGCCCGCGCCAGCCATGTCCCGGTCGAGGCGCATCTGTTCGAAAGCGGCGGCCACGGCTTCGGCGCGCTGCACCTGCCGGAGCATTCGAGCGGCCGTCTTTGGCCGGAATTGTTCGAACGCTGGATCACGGCCCGGAGCTGAAAGAACAATTGCTTCACATTCTTCCTTCAGACTCGCAGATGTCTGGAGGGGCGAAATGATCAGGGCGAACGCGTTCGTTCTCGCATTTGCGATGGTCGCGAGCGGTGCGCCGGCGCGACGCGCCCCTGCGCCGGCGCCGCCCGAGGAAGAGGCGATTTGCGTCGGTGGCCCGGAGTGGCGCGCCACGCTCCTGGACGCTCGGCAGATCGAGGTCGCGCCCGTTCCCGCCGGCTACAGAGCGCTGTTTGAAACCAGAGACCCATGCCTCGAGCAGGCGACCAACGAGACGATCCTCGTCGAATGGCACCTCCGCTTCGGCAGCGAGGCGAGCACCACAGCCGCGCTTGCTTATGTTGAGCGGGACTATAGCCAACAGGCGCAGCTGATCGCCGATTATCGAAGCCGGGTTGAGAGCGCTTGGCGCGCTGCCCAGCCGGATCTTCGCGCCGCCCACGAGGTCCGCCAGCCGGAACATGTGAACTATTCGGCGCAGGCGATGTTCGTCGAGAGGAGCCGGACGATCGGCCGCCTCCAGGCGCTGGTCGCGGTGCGCGAGAATTTCATTTTCCTTGCGCTCCTATATCTGCGCGCGGCCGAGGAGTTCGGCTCGCTCCCAATGCTCGACAAGGCAGCCATCTATTTGCGGCCGGCCCTGGACGGCGCCGCTTTCCTTGCACCGCTCGAACGGCAGCCGCCCGTCGCGAATATGATATACTTCAATCTGCAAACCTTCCGGACCGACGAAATCAGGATGCGCGAAGCCGTGCTGCGCGCGCATCTGACGCGGACGCCACAAGACCTGGCCCGAGCCGAGCAAGTCCTGCAATCAATCGAGCAACCGCTTTATCGACGGCTGGCCGAAGCGGCTTATTCGGGCGACGACTTCTGCGACATCGACCGCGGCGCGAGCGGCGCGGACGAGCTGGAGACGGCCTGCGCGGCCGACGACGAAATCTCCCAACGCGTCGCCCCTTACTGGGTCAATCGGGCGATGCTCGGTTTCGTCCTCCCGCCGTCGCAAAGCCGGGACGGTGAGCTGGCCCTGCGCTTGCTCGAGCAGGAGCGCTTTCACCAGGGCCATTGCTGCCTCGGCCGCACCGAGGACGACCTCGTTCGGTTCTATCGAATGCAGGCCGACCAGCAGCGACACGCCTTCACAGAGGCGGTGGCACGGCGGGACTGGTTCGCCGCGCGACAGCCTTGGTCTCAGGCGCTCGACGCGCTCGAGAAGGCGGTCCGACTGACGCCGCCGGACCAAGCGCCGGCGCGCTTCCGGCGCATCGCGCGGGCTTGGCTGGATATCTGGGTGCGAAGCAGCGAAAGCCGCGGAGATCCCGACGAGAGCGTGGCGCAGTTGACGGAGGCGCCGCAGCGTCGCCGTTTCGCCTCCTACCTCCGCCAGACTCTGGCCGGCCTCGATCGGATCGCCACTGGCACGGACGCCGGATCGGGCCCGCAGGCCGATTAGAAGGCCTCACACACTGGACCGCGGCACGCGGCTGAGGCAGGCTGCGTCCCACTGCTGAAGGGGGAGGAAGAGATGGACAGTCCGCTGTTCGCGCCGATCGTCGCCTTGGTCGCCTGGACCTTCGTGATGATGATCTGGATGTACGCGGTCCGCTTTCCGGCGATGGCGCGCAAGGGCATCTCGCTGAAGGGCCGGGTCGGCAGCAAGGGCGGCGACCTCGACGGCGTCGTCGAGCCGCAGGTGCAGTGGAAGGCGCACAACCACAACCATCTGCTCGAGCAGCCGACCCTCTTCTACGCGATCGCGATCGTGCTCGCGCTGCAGGGCGGGGGCGCCTTCTGGCTGAACGTCTGGCTCGCCTGGGCCTATGTCGGCTTCCGGGTGATCCACAGCCTGATCCAGGCCACGGTCAACGTCGTGCGCTGGCGCTTCTTCGCCCATCTCGCGGCGAGCATCTGCCTGTTCGCCCTCACCCTGCATGCGGCGATGCACATCTTGCACGTCCATCACTAGCGGCTTTCCGGAGCGGCCGCGTCGGCTTCGTCGCTCCGGAATGATTATTGGTCGTACTTGCCCGCCGCCCGGCCCGTCCGCCGGTCCGCACCTGCCCCGGACGCGGCTTTCGTCGTTCCGGCGTAGGCCTTCATCGCTGGCCAGCGAATTGGACGAATAGCCGGCCGGCTTCGACGCGGAGCGCAATCGCCACTGCCCCGAGTCCATTAGATGCCCCTTCCCACGAGCAAGGACTCGTTTGGGAGGAAGAATTGAACATCGTCGCTACGCCGCTTCGCGCCGCTATGGCGCTTGCTTTGGCCGCCACCCCGTTCTCGTCCACCTGGGCCGAGGACCAGGCCGTGCCGCCGCCGGCTGCCCCCGCGGCAGCGCCCGTCATGCCCGCCCCCGCGGCCCTGGCGGCGCCGGCGCCCGCGCCCGTCGTCCCGCCGATGGCGGTCCCCGATCTCGATCCGGGCGATTTCGTCTGGCATCCGGAGCGGTCGGCCGCCGGCCCGGTGGAGATCGTGGTCAGCATCCCCGACCAGCTCGTCTACGTCTATCGCGGCGGCACGTTGATCGCCGCCTCGACGGTCTCGACGGGGCGGCCGGGCCATCGCACGCCGACCGGGGATTTCCGGATCCTCGAGAAGGACCGCAATCACCATTCGAACAAGTACAACAACGCGCCGATGCCCTTCATGCAGCGGCTGACGATGGACGGCATCGCGCTGCACGCCGGACAGATTCCGGGCCACCCGGCTTCGCACGGCTGCGTCCGCCTGCCGCTGGCCTTCGCGCGCAATCTGTTCGGGGTCACCGCGGTCGGCGCGAACGTCCATATCCTGGGCGCGAGCGTGACGCCGGAGACCGCGCTGCGGATCGCCCGCAACGAGCTGCCGGCGTCGATCCAGATCGCCTCGCGTTAAGCCTGATCGATTCCTCCCCCGCCCTCGCGGGGGAGGAGCTTCCTGGTCGGGCCTAAGCTTTCCGGAACGCCCCCACCAGCTCCACATGGGTCGACCAGCGGAACTGGCCGACCGGCTGGATCCAGTCGAGCTCGTAGCCGCCCTCGATCAGCATTTTCGCATCCCGCGCGAAGGTGGCCGGGTTGCACGAGACATAGGCGACCAGGGGCGCGCGCGAGGCCGCAAGCGCCGACACTTGCTCCTTCGCCCCCGCCCGCGGCGGATCGAGGACGATCGCGTCGAACCTGTCGAGCTCGGCCGTGTCGAGCGGACGGCGGAAGAGGTCGCGATGGTCGACGAAGAGGCCGCGCCCCGCCGCCTTCAGCGCCAGCGCCGCATCGCGCGCGCCCTCGGCGGCATAGACCTTGGCGTCGAGCGCAAGCGCGAAGGTGCCGAGCCCGGCGAACAGGTCGGCGACGATCGCTGCCTCCGGCCCCACCGCCTCACGCACGGCGGCGACCAATGCCGCCTCGCCGTCGGCGGTGGCCTGGAGGAAGGCGCCGTGCGGCAGCGCCACCCGCGTCCCGCTCAGGGTCGCCGTCGCCGGCTCGGGCTCCCAGAGCGTCTGCGCGCCATAGCCGTCGTCCAATGCCAGCCGCGCCAGCTGCTGGTCCCGGGCGAAGGCGATCATGGCCTCGGTCGCCTCCAGCCCCTCGGCGCTCACCCCTTCCAGCAGCAGGTCGACGCCCTGATCCGCGAGGGTCATGTTGATCCCGGCGCGGCCCTTCAGCAGCCGGCGGAGCGGCGCCACGAGCGCGAACAATTCCGGCCGCAGGGCATGGCATTCGCGCATGTCGACGATGCGATGGCTCGCCTCGGCGTTGAAGCCGACCGAGCCGCCCGCCGCCTTCAGCGAGGCCCGGCGGCGGCTGCGCGGCGGCGAGAGATGCGGAGGGCGCATTTCCGGCGCTTTGATCCCCTGCGCCGCCAGCGCCGAAGCGATCCGGTCGATCAGGTAGGCGGCATAGACCTCATCGTCGACATGCTGAAGCTGGCAGCCGCCGCATTCGGGGAAGTGCCGGCAGGGCGGCAGCTGGTGATGCCGGCCCGGCGTCACCGCCCCGTCCGGCGCGACCAGGTCGCCAGGCGCGCTCAGCGGCACGAAGCGGCCCTCGGCGGTCACGCCGTCGCCGCGCGCCGCCAGCCGGACGATAGTTTCCATAGCGGCAGACATTGAACCTGATTCGCTCATCCTGAGTAGCCGTTGAGCTTGTCGAAACGGCGTATCGAAGGACGGTCCTTCGATACGGGCCTTCGCCAGGCTCAGTCCCTACTCAGGATGAGTGGAAATGGCTCTCATTTACTGCACGCAGCTCCAAGCATTCTCCCAAAGCGGCGGGGAGATGCGCGACCAGATCGTCGGCGATCAGGAACGGTCCGGCCAGCGCCGCGGCGCGACCGTGCAGCCAGACGCCGGCCTGGGCCGCCTCGAACGCGTCGAGCCCCGAGGCGCGCATCGCCGCGATCACGCCGGCAAGCACGTCCCCGGTGCCCGCGCTCGCCAGCCAGGTCGGCGACGGCGGCGCGATCGCGGCGCGCCCGTCGGGTGCGGCGACGACCGTGTCGGGGCCCTTGTGGACGACGATCGCGCCGGTGCGCGCCGCGGCGGCGCGGGCGCCGGCGACCTTTCCCCCCTCGCCTTCGCCGAACAGGGTTTTGAACTCGCCGTCGTGCGGGGTGAGGATCGGCGTCTCCGCGCGTCCAGCGATCGCCTCCAGCCCGCTCTCGGCCAGCAGGTGCAGCGCGCCGGCATCGAGGACGAGCCTGTGCGGCGTGGCGAGCGCGGCCTCGAACAGATCGCGCCCATAGCCGTCGGCGGCGAGGCCTGGCCCAAGCAGCAAGGCGCCGATCCTCTTGTCGTCGAGCCGGTCGAGCGGGCCGGCGCCGTTCTGGATCAGCGCCGCGGGAACATCGGGCACCAGCTCGCGCGCCTGCAGCCGCACCGAGCCGGCCCCGGCCCGCGCCGCGCCGGCGGCGGCGAGCGCGCTCGCGCCAGGCATCGCGCCGGCAATGACGGTCACGAGACCGCGCGAATATTTGTGCGCGTCTGGCCCCGGCGCGAAAAGGCGCGGCGGGGCGATCTCGGCAAGCGCGCTCGTGGCCGGGATGCCGATATCGGCGATGACGATCCGGCCCATATGCCGCGCCGCCGGCTGGAGCAGGTGCGAGGGGTTCAGCGTCTGGAAGGTTACAATGAGATCGAAATCCGGCACCGGCGAGAGGAGCGACCCGTCATCGGTGGCGGCGCCGCTCGGCAGGTCGATCGCGGCGCAGACCGCGGCGGCCTGCGCGAGCGCGCGCAGCCGCTCCGACAGCGCTTCGTCGAGCGGCCGGCCGAGGCCGGTGCCGAACAAGGCGTCGACCAGCAGCGGCGCCGGCGCGGCTTCGGCCAATGTATCGACGGGCCCTGCATAGCCCGCCCGCGCCTGCCGCGCCGCCTCGCTCTTTGGCTCGGCGGCCGCGGCGACCCGCACCTTCACGCCGCGCGCGGCGAGCTCGCGCGCGACGACATAGCCGTCGCCGCCATTATTGCCCGGCCCGCACAGGACCAGAGCCGGCAGCGGCCCGGCATGACGCCAGATCGCCTCGGCCGCCGCCCTGCCGGCCCGCTCCATCAGCTCCTGGACCGGCGTGCCCGCAGAGATCGCCTTTTCCTCGGCCGCGCGCATCTCGGCGGCCGTGAGGATGACGCGGCCGCTCATCGCACCCGGATCCGCGCCGGCAGGCGGAAGCGGTCGCCGCCGATCTCCACTTCGATCCGGCTGTCGGGGAGCAGTGTCACGGTCGCGCGTTCGGCACCGTCGGCGGCGACCACGCCGGTGCCGTCATTGGTGAGCCGCAGCCGCCGGAAGCCGCCGTAGGGCTTGCGCAGGATGAGCACGCGGCCTTCCGGCCGGTCGTCCCGCTCGACGGTGCAGGCGCGCGCGAAGCCCGCCGCGCCGGCCGGGCGGCACTCGATCCCCTGCGCGGCCTCGCCCGGCGCCGTCGGCGCGGCGCCGTTGGCGGCGGGCGCCGAGGCGTCCGTCTGGCCGCAGCCGGCCAGCAGCAAAGCGGCGAGAGCGATGCTCCTCATCTCATCCCTTTTATCACTTCCGCCGCAACGCTTCGAGCCGGCGGGAGAGTTCCGCGCCGCCGATCAGATCGTCGAAGCGCCGGTCAAGCTCCGCATCGGTCCGCGCCCCTCCGGCGGCCCGGCCGATCGCCTGCTTCAGCACGGCCAGGCTCGCTTTGTCATGGGCGAGGATCGCTTCGCAAAGCTCCACTGCATCAGGCGCGAGGAGGTCGACCAGCCCGATCCGCAGCGCCTCCTCGCCGCCGATCGCCGCAGCGGTGAACAGCAGGCGCGCCGCCTGTCCGGTCCCGACCAGCGCCACGAGCCGGTGCACATCCTCCTGCGGATAGGAGATGCCGATCTTCGCGGGTGTGATCGCAAAGGCGGCGGCGGGCGCGGCGATCCTGAGATCGCAGGCCATGGCGAGCGCGACGCCGGCGCCGTAGCAATGGCCGTGGATCAGTGCGATCGTCGGGATCGGCAGCGCGCCCAGCCGGTCGAGCGCGCCGCGCATGTCTTCCCGGAAGCGGGCGATGGCGGCCGGATCGGCGCGCATCACGGAGAAGTCGGCCAGGTCGGCGCCTGCGCAAAAGGTGCCGCCGGCGCCTGTGACGACCAGCAGCCGAGCGTCGCTCGCCGCGACGCGATCGATCGTCTCGCCAAGCGCGCCCCAGCCGGATGCCGGAATGGCGTTGCGCGACGCCGGGCGGTCCAGGATTAGGCGCGCTTCACCGCCATCTCGTTCGAGCCGGAACATGGCGCGGGCATGGCGCGCGCCCCCGCTTTTGTCGCGCAAAAAAAAGGCCGGGCTGCCCGATACGCGGCGGCCCGGCCGAATGGAGCCGCGGCGCCCCGTCCGGTGGAGGCGGGGGGCCGCGGGCGAATGTCGGCGCGATCACAACCGCGCCTCGACCCGTCGCGGCCAGATACGCAAGAGCCGTGCCACAACGGATTCCTGCGGGACTCGATGGTTAATGGCGCTAAGCGCCCGTACCGGAACGGGATTCGTGGGTCATCTGAGCCTGGTTTGGGACACCCACCAGCCAGGCCTCGCGGCCGCGATCCGGGCCGCCGCGGCGTCCCGCGCGGCCTCCCCTTCATAGAGGCCGAAGCAGGTCGCGCCGGAGCCGGACATGCGGGCCATGCGGGCGCCGGACAAGGCTTCGAGCACCTCGGCGATCTCCGGCGCCAGTCCGATCGCCGGCGCCTCCAGATCGTTGCGGCCGGCCTCCCAATCGCCGAGCGGGCCGCGGTCGACCCCGTCCCAAGCGCGGAAGACGGCGGCGGTGGACAGCGGCACGCCGGGATTGACCAGCAGCACCGGCGTGCCGCTGAGGCCCGGAATTTCGACCGGGACGATCTCGTCCCCCCTGCCCTCGCCGCGCGCGGTGCGGCTCAGCAGGCAGGCCGGCACGTCCGCGCCGAGCCGGGCCGCCACCTCCGCGCCGCCGCCGAGCATTCGCAATGCCGCCGCCGCATCGGCCGAGCCGCCGCCAAGCCCCGCCGCCACCGGCAGCCTCTTGTCCAGCGTGAAGGCGGCGCTGCGGCCGAGCGTCCGTGCCGCCCGCACGATCAGATTGTCGCCCTCGTCAGCAAGCGCCCCCGCGAATGGACCGGTCACCTCGAGGCTCAGCCGGTCGGATTCGGTCGCGGTCAGAATGTCGCCATCCTCGCAAAAGGCGAAGAGCGTCTCGATCCGATGATAGCCATCCGCCTCCCGCCCGCGGACGTGGAGCGCCAGGTTGATCTTGGCGTAGGCGGTTTCGTGCATCATCGTCGTCTGCGCCTTAGCCCGCGCGCCAATCGTGCGCAGGCACGCCCCTTCTCCCGCGAGCGGGAGAAGGTTGGGATGAGGGTCTTGTTCTTTCTTGCAGGTTGAGCACCCGTTCTCGAAGACGAACGAACAAGAAGAAGACCCTCACCCTGCCCTCTCCCGCGAGCGGGAGAGGGAAATAGCCTCGATCATCGCGCCGCCAGCTGGGGCGTCAGGCCGCTCTCCATCTTCGCGCTGATCCGCGCGGTGGCGGCGGCGTCGGCATAGACCAGGGCCGCCTTCCAGGCGAAGCGCGCCTCGACCCGGCGGCCGGCCGCATAATAAGCGTCGCCGAGATGCTCGTTGATCTCGACGTCGGAGGGCTCGCCCTGCGCCGCTTGCTCGAGCATCGCGATCGCCTCGGGCAGCCGGCCGCGCAGATAGAGCGCCCAGCCGAGCGAATCGGTGATCGCATTGTTGTCCGGCGCGAGCCGGTGCGCCTCGCGGATGAGCCGCTCGGCCTCGTCCGGATTTTCGTGCCGGATCAATTCGGCATAGCCGAGATAGTTGAGCACGAAGGGCTGCTCGGGCGCGAGCCGGTAGGCGCGCTGCAGCGCCTCGCGCGCGCCCGCCCAATCGCCGGCCTCGTCGAGCGCCCCGCCGCGCATCAATTGCAGCGTCCATTCCGCCTGGGCCTCGTCGCCGTCGCGGCGCGCAACGATCGCGCGAGAGAAGGCGCCGGCGGCGTCGGCCTGGCGGCCCATCGCGCCATAGACCTCGCCGAGCCGCACCCAGTCGGTGGCCTCGGCCGACGGCGCGCGGGTCGCCGCCAGCGCCTCCGCAAGCGCCGCCTCGCGCTCGCCGCCGTCGAGCAGGATGCGGATGCGCTGGTCGCGGATCGTGATCGCGAAGGGATCGTCCGCCGCGACATTGGCGAGCAGCGGCACCGCCAGCCGCTCCCGGTCCTGCTGCGCAAGCAATTCGGCGGCGACCATCCAGGCCTCGCTATTGTCGGGCGCCAGCCAGGTCGCGAGCCGCGCGAACATCGCGGCGAGCTGGGTCACCTGCTGCGACTGGAGATCGAGCGAGAGGCGCACGAGCAGCTCCGCGAGACCCGCCTCCGGCGTCGCGATCGCGCCGGGGATCGGGCGGTGCGCCTGGACCAGGGCGCGCGCGGCGGCGATCGGGCCGCTATTCCCTTCGAGCAGAGCGAGCGCGCCGTCGCGGTCGCCGCGGCGGACGAGCAAGGCGGCGCCGGCGATGCGCAGCCGCGCGCCGCGGGGGCCCGCCGAATTGGCGGCGCGGACGAGCGAAGCGGCAGCGCCGGCCCGCCCCATCGCAAGCATGATCAAGGGCCTTTGCTCGTCCGCATAAGCGGCGCCGACGCCCTGGCCGCCTTCGGCCGGCAGAGCGGCGAGCGGATCGCCCTGCCCCGAGCCGACCGCGAGCCAGGCACGCAGGATCGGCGCCGCGAAGGCGAACAATTGGTCGTGCTCGACCGCGTCGATCCGCGCCGCCGCGGTCCGCCAGTCATGGGCGCGGAAGGATTCCGCGACGAGCAGCAGGCGCGCATCGGGCAGGATCCCGCCGCGGCGGTCGAGCACGTGCGCGGCATCCAGCGCGAGCGGCCAATTGCCGGCCGCCGCCGCGTGGCTCAAAGCCTGCGAGGCGACGATCGTGTTGTCCGGCGCCGCGGCCAGAGCGGCGATATAGGAGGCGCTGGCCCGGTCGAGCGCGCCGGCCGAGGATGCGGCCCGGGCCTCGACATAGGAAGCGAGCGGGGAGCGATGCTCGACCCGCGCCGGAGCCGCGCTCGCGGCCAGCGCGGCGAGCGCGCAGGCA
>JAFAZM010000113.1 GCA_019239785.1 Sphingomonadaceae bacterium | reverse complement strand
CTGCCGCTCGGTCAGGACGCCTTCGGCATAGGGCTTGGCGACCGCCGCCTCGATCGCACGGATGTTGTACTCGGGCGCGTCGAAGCCCTTGAACTTGCGCGCGTTGGCCTTGCGGAAATCGTCGAACAGGCCCGGGTTCGCGCGCGCTTCCTCGATCTTGTCCTGCCGCTCGCTCGACTTCGGGATCGGCCGCACGTCGCGCACCTCCTCGGCAAAGGCGACCGCATGCTGCTCCAGGTCGCCCTCGATCAGCCGGTCGACCAGTCCTATCGCATAGGCCTCCTTGGCGCCGATCGGATTGCCGGTCGCCGCCATCTCCAGCGCCTTGCCGACGCCCGCGACGCGCGGCAGCCGCTGCGTGCCGCCGGCGCCCGGCAGCAGACCGAGCTTCACCTCGGGCACGCCCAATTTCGCCGAAGGCACGGCGACCCGGTAATGGCTCGCCAGCGCGACCTCGAGGCCGCCGCCGAAGGCGGTGCCGTGGATCGCCGCGACCACCGGCTTGGTGCAATTTTCGATGATGTCGACGACCTGGGGCAGCATCGGCGGCTGCATCGACTTGGGCGTGCCGAACTCGCTGATGTCGGCGCCGGCGAAGAAGGTCTGCCCCTGGCAGACGATCACCACCGCCTTGACCGCATCGTCGGCATCGGCCTCCTGGATCGCCGCGACCAGCCCCTCGCGCACCGCATGGCCGAGCGCGTTCACCGGCGGGTTGTTCGAAGTGACGATCAGCACATCGCCATGCTTGCGGGTGGAAATCGGGCTCATCTGGGTCTCCGTGAATTCACCACCCGCTCATCCTGAGTAGGGACCGAGCTTGGCGAGGGCCCGTATCGAAGGACCGTCCTTCGATACGCCGGTTCGACAAGCTCACCGGCTACTCAGGATGAGCGGGGGAAGGTTGTCATCATTTATCTCAAAACGAGGTGCGTCCATACTCCTGGCGATAATGCGGATGCGAGGCGGAAAGGCCGCCGTCGACGACCAAAGCATGGCCGTTGACGTAGCTCGCCTCGTCCGAGGCGAGGAACAAAGCGGCCTTGGCGATCTCGTCCGGCTCGCCGCCGCGCTTCATGGGATTGAGATGGCCGATCATGCTTTCGCGCCCCGAGGAGCGGGCCATGTCGTAGATCGGCTGGGTCATGCCGGTCTCGATCAGGCCGGGGCAGATCGCGTTCACGCGGATATTGGCGCCACAGAGCTGGGTGGCGGCGACCTCGACCAGGCTGATCACGCCGGCCTTCGAGGCGGAATAAGCCGGGCCGCCGGCGCCGGCGCGCAGGCCCGCGACGCTGGCGGTGCAGATGATCGAGCCGCCGCCCCGCGCTTTCATCGCCGGCGCGGCATGCTTGATCGCCAGGAAGGGGCCGATCAGATTGACCCGCAATATCTCCTCCCAGTCGGCCGACGTCTGCTCGAAGATCGAGGCGAGCCCGCCGGAAATGCCGGCATTGGCGAAGAAGATGTCGAGCCCGCCATGCTCGCCGACCGCGGCCTCGATCAGGCCGACCAAATCCTCCTCGCGGCCCGCATCGGCGGCGATCACGCCCTCGGACGCGTTCACGTCGGCGGCGATCACGGTCGCGCCCTCGGCCGCGAACAAAGCGGCGCTTGCCTTGCCGATCCCCGACGCCGCGCCGGTGACGATCGCGATCTTGCCTGCGAGTCTACCGCTCATGCCTTTCCCCCTCCGGTCATGCCGGACTTGATCCGGCATCCACCTTGTTCTTCCGATGGCAGCAAAGTGAAGGTGGACCCCGGATCAAGTCCGGGGTGACGATCTGCACCTGACGTCACAGCCCCACTCCCACTGTCGCCCCGCCGTCGACGACGATCGCCTGCCCCGTCACGAAGGTCGACGCCGGCGAGGCGAGGAACACCGCCGCGCCGGCGATCTCCTCCGGCTCGCCGATCCGCTGCATCGGCGTGTGCATCGTCACCGCGGCCAGGGTCTGCGGATTCTCCCAGAGCGCCTTGGCGAAATCGGTCCGGATCAGCCCGGGCGCGATGCAGTTGACCCGCACCTGGCGCGGGCCGAACTCGGCGGCGAGGTTGCGGGCGAGCTGGAAGTCCGCCGCCTTGGAGATGTTGTAGGCGCCGATCACCGGCGAGGCCTTGAGCCCGCCGATCGAGCTGACGATAACGATCGAGCCCTCGCCCCGCTCCAGCATCTCGGGCGCGACCATCTGGATCAGCCAGTGGTTGGCGATGACATTGTTGTCGAGGATCTTGCGGAACTGCTCGTCCGAGATTCCGCCCATCGGCCCGTAATAGGGGTTGGAGGCGGCGTTGCAGACGAGCACGTCGATCCGGCCCAATTGCCGCCGCGTCTCGTCGACCAGTTCCTGCAATGCGTCCTTCGACGAGATGCTCGCCGGCACCACGATCGCGGCGCCGGGGTGCCTTGCGTTGATCGCATCCGCCACCTCCTGGCAGGCCTCGGCCTTGCGCGAAGAGACGACCACCTTGGCGCCGTGGTCGGCGAGCGCCTCCACGATCGCCCGCCCGATCCCCCGCGAGGACCCGGTGACGATCGCGACCTTCCCGGTGAGATCGAAGAGCTTCACGTTCGTTCCTTCCTTCTTTCGTCATCCCGGACTTGATCCGGGATCCATGAACACGGACTTCGCGAACCCGCATTCACCGTGTTCATGGATCCTGACTTTCGTCAGGATGACGGCTTGTCCGCATGCTTCGCGAACTCCAGCCTCGCGATCGCCCGATTGTGCACCTCGTCCGGCCCGTCCGCGAGGCGCAAGGTCCGGATCCCGGCCCAGCTCGCCGCAAGCCCGAAATCCTGGCTCACCCCGGCCCCGCCATGCGCCTGCACCGCATCGTCGATGATCCGCAGCGCCATTTGCGGCGCCTGCACCTTGATCATCGCGATCTCGGCCTGGGCCGCCTTGTTGCCGGCCTTGTCCATCAAATCGGCGGCCTTCAGGCAGAGGAGGCGCGACATGTCGATGTCGATCCGCGCCCGGGCGACGCGCTGCTCCCAGATCGAATGCTCCATCAGCCTCTTGCCGAAGGCGACGCGGCTCTGCAGCCTTTTCACCATCGCCTTCAGCGCCTCCTCGGCGGCGCCGATCGTGCGCATGCAATGGTGGATGCGCCCCGGCCCGAGCCGGCCCTGCGCGATCTCGAAGCCGCGGCCCTCGCCGAGCAGCAGGTTCGACGCCGGCACCCGCACGTCCTTTAGCGCGATCTCCATATGCCCGTGCGGGGCGTCGTCATAACCGTAGACGGTGAGCGCCCGCTCGACCTTCAGGCCAGGGGCGTCGAGCGGCACCAGGATCATCGATTGCTGGCGGTGCTTGTCGGCGCCCTTGTCGGTCTTCCCCATCAGGATCGCGACCTTGCAGCGCGGATCGCCGGCGCCGGACGACCACCATTTGCGGCCGTTGATCACATAATCCTCGCCGTCCCGGGCGATGTCGCACTCGATGTTGGTCGCGTCGGACGAGGCGACCGCCGGCTCGGTCATCAGGAAGGCGGAGCGGATCTCGCCGTTCATCAGCGGCCGCAGCCACTGCTCCTTCTGCTCGCGCGTGCCGTAGCGGTGCAGCACCTCCATATTGCCGGTGTCCGGCGCGGAGCAGTTGAACACCTCGCTCGACCAGGCGATCCGCCCCATCTCCTCAGCGCAGAGCGCATATTCGAGGTTGGTGAGCTGGGTGCCCTCGAACTGGAAGCTCTCGTCGACATGGCGCAGCGAATGGCCCGGCGGCATGAACAGGTTCCACAGGCCCTCGGCCTTCGCGACCGGCTTCAGCTCCTCGATCACCGGCAGCGGCTGCCAGCGGTCGCCCTCGTTCAGCTGCGCCTTATAGTCTCCGACTCGCGGGCGGATCCGAGTCTCGATGAACTCCTTCACCCGGTCGCGGTAGAAAGCCTGCCGTTCCGTAAGGTCAAAATCCATGGCGGCCCCGCTCCTCCTGCCCGGCTCCGTCCGGACGGGAATCTCGCTGCCAGAAACGGCGGATTTGCGCCAGTGGCCGTCAGCTTCCCGGCGCTCCGAACCGGTTCGCCCCGGTGCTCCCGCGGCCGGCGATCAGTCCGGCCGCCCGCGGCTCAGATCATCGCGTGCGGATCCTCCCAGTCCTCCGCCGGCTCCGCCTGGCGCCCCTCCGCGCGCCACTGCGCGGGGGACATGCCGAACTCGGCGCAGAACCAGCGGGTGAACGAGCTCGGCGTCGCATAGCCCGTCATATGGGCGATGCCGGTGATGCTATGCGTGGAGCTGGAGAGATAGCGCAACGCCAGCTCGCGGCGGACCTCCGCGAGCAAGGTCGCGAAGCTCCGGCCTTCCTTCTCCAGGATCCGTTGCAGCGCCCGCGGGTGCAGGCCGAGATTATCGGCGCAGGCCTCGACGCTCGCCTTGGCGGCCGGCAGCAGCAGGTAGAGCGCCCGCCGCGCCTGCTCGGTGATCGAGCCGGCGGCGTCCGGCTGCAGCATTTCCAGATAACGCTGTGCATGGCGCGCCATCACCGAATCGGCGGCCGGGTTGGGCGCGTCGAGCGAGGCGGTCGCGCAGACGAAGCCGTTGAAGTCGCTTTCGAAGATCAGGGGGCATTGGAAGACGCGCCGGTGCACGGTGGTGTCGGCCGGGGCGGCATGGGTGAAATGCGCGCAGTCCGGATGCCAGCGACCGCTCACCAC
>JAFAZM010000004.1 GCA_019239785.1 Sphingomonadaceae bacterium | reverse complement strand
TCTCGGTCGCGGTCTCGGCGCCGCAGGGGCTGGTCGTGCCGGTGCTGCGCGACGCCCAGGCTTTGAGCTTCGCCGAGATCGAGAAGGGCATCGCCGATTTCGGCAAGCGCGCGAAGGACGGCACGCTGAAGCTCGAGGAGATGCAGGGCGGCACCTTCACCATCTCCAACGGCGGCGTATTCGGCTCGCTGCTGTCGACGCCGATCATCAATCCGCCGCAATCGGCGGTGCTCGGCATGCATCGGATCGAGGAACGGCCGGTGGTCCGCGACGGCCAGATCGTCGCCCGGCCGATGATGTATCTCGCGCTCAGCTACGATCACCGCCTGATCGACGGTCGCGAGGCGGTCACCTTCCTGGTGCGGATGAAGGAAGCGCTGGAAGACCCGACGCGATTGCTGATCGACCTCTAGCGTCATTCCCGCGAAAGCGGGAATCCAAGCGGGACCCCCGCCTTCGCGGGGGTGACGAAAGGAAAGATGGAATGGCAGAGACTGACTTCGACGTGATCGTGATCGGCTCGGGGCCGGGCGGCTATGTCGCCGCGATCCGGGCGGCGCAGCTCGGGCTGAAGACGGCCTGCGTCGAGAGCCGCGAGACGCTCGGCGGCACCTGCCTCAACGTCGGCTGCATCCCCTCCAAGGCCCTGCTCCATGCCTCCGAGCTGTACGAGGAGGCGCATTCGGGCGCGCTCGCCAAATGGGGGGTGAAGACCTCCGGGCTGGAGCTTGACCTCGGGGCGATGCACGGCACGCGGCTGGAGGCGATCAAGGGCCTCACCGGCGGCATCGAATTCCTGTTCCGCAAGAACAAGGTCGAATGGCTGAAGGGCCATGCCAGGTTCACCGCAAAGGATGCGATCGACGTCGCCGGCAAGAGCTACAAAGCGAAGCATTTCGTGATCGCCACCGGCTCCAGCGTCACCCCGCTGCCGGGCGTCGAGATCGACCATGAGCGGATCCTGGATTCCACCTCGGCACTGGAGCTCGACAAGGTGCCGGAGACGATGGTGGTGGTCGGCGGCGGCGTGATCGGGCTCGAGCTCGGCTCGGTCTGGCGGCGGCTCGGCGCCAAGGTGATCGTCGTCGAGTTCCTGGACCAGATCCTGCCCGGCATGGACGGCGAGGTCCGCAAGGAAGCGGCGAAATTGTTCAAGAAGCAGGGTTTCGAGATCCGCACCTCGACCAAGGTCACCGGGGCGAAGAGCGGCAAGAAGGGCGTCAAGCTCAATGTCGAGCCTGCAGCCGGCGGCGAAGCCTCGACGATCGAGGCGGACGTCGTCCTGGTCTCGATCGGCCGGCGCCCGAACACCGACGGGCTCGACCTCGCCAGGGCCGGGCTCGAGACCAACAAAAGAGGCCAGATCGAGGTCGACCACGATTTCCGGACCGCGGTCGACGGCATCTATGCGATCGGCGACGTCACGCCCGGGCCGATGCTCGCCCACAAGGCGGAGGACGAGGGGATCGCGGTCGCCGAGATCCTCGCCGGCCAGATCGGCATCGTGAACCACGAGGTGATCCCGAGCGTGGTCTATACGATGCCGGAGATCGCCGGGGTCGGCCTGACCGAGGAGGATGCCAAGGCGGCCGGCCACGAGGTGAAGGTCGGCAAGTTCCCGATGATGGCGAACAGCCGGGCCAAGACCAACCGCGAGAGCGACGGCTTCGTCAAGATCGTCGCCGACGCCAAGTCGGACCGGGTGCTCGGCGTCTGGATCATCGCCTCGGTCGCCGGCACGATGATCGCCGAAGCCGCGCTGGCGATGGAGTTCGGCGCGACCAGCGAGGACATCGCCTACACCTGCCACGCCCACCCGACGCACAGCGAGGCGGTGAAGGAAGCGGCGATGGCGGTGACGGGCAAGCCGATCCACATCTAGCCCAGGCCGCGGAGCGCGCCCCAACCGTCATTCCCGCGGAAGCGGGAATCCATCTGCCTTTCCGGCCGTCGAGTAAGGAAGAAGAAGCTGGATTCCCGCTTTCGCGGGAATGACGTAGAGAGGAGCATGGCGTCTCCCGGCTTCCTCTTCGCTCTGCTCCTCGCACAGGCCGCCGCCCCGGTGGCGAACAATTACACGATCGACGAACCCATGGTCCGCCCCGCCGCCGAGCGCCTGGTCTGGTCCGACGAGTTCGACGGTAACAGGCTCGATCCCGCCCGCTGGTCCTACGACACCGCCCGCAACCGGCAGGGCTGGTACAATGGAGAGCTGCAATATTATGCCGCGAACCGGCCGGAGAATGTCCGCGTCGAGAACGGCCATCTGATCATCGAGGCGCGGCGTGAGGATCTGGACCCGGCCCGCTATCCCGATTGGGGCGGCCAGCATTATACCTCCGGCCGCATCCTCACCCGCGGCCATGAAGCTTGGACTTACGGCTTCATCGAGGTGCGCGCGAAATTGCCCTGCGCCCGCGGCACCTGGCCGGCGATCTGGCTGCTGCCCGAGACCGGCGGCTGGCCCGACGGGGGCGAGGTCGACGTGATGGAGATGGTCGGCTCCGAGCCGGAGGTGGTCCATGCGACCGTGCACAGCGCGCTCTTCGTCCACACGCGCGGCACCCAGCGCGGCGCGGCGATGCCGCTGCCCGGCGCCTGCGGCGGCTTCCACGACTACCAGCTCGACTGGCGGCCCGATTCGATCACGATCGGCGTCGACGGCCATGCCTATATGCGCGTGCGCAACGACCAGCCCGGCGGCCGCGGCGCCTGGCCGTTCGACGCGCCCTTCCACCTGATCCTGAACCTCGCCATGGGCGGCTCCTGGGCGGCGGCGCGCGGCATGGACGACGCCGCGCTGCCGCAGCGGATGGAGGTGGACTATGTCCGCGTCTGGCAGGCGGCGCGCTAACCGGCGATTGCCACCGGGGCGCGTGAGGTTTAATTTCTCACTCTCATCTGGGAGCCGGTCGATGCGGCGCTGGGCATATATTCTCCTCGGGTCCTTGGCGGCCTGGCTTTGTCCGCCACTCGCCGCGCAGCCTCCCAGCACCCCGACCGAACAGGCGCCGATCGTCGTCGAGGGACATCGGGACCGGGACAGCGAGATAAACGAGCTGGTCGGCGCGCTGCCGCCGGCGCCGGCCAACGGTCATATCCGCCGCTTCGAGCACGACGCCTGCCCGGCCGTGCTCGGCCTGCCGCCGGCGCAGCGCGACTTCGTGGTCGCCCGGATGCGCGCGGTCGGCGCGGCGGCCCGCGTGCCGATCGGGCGGCCGCGCTGCATGGCCAACGTGCTCGTCCTCGTCACTGCCGACAAAGGGCGGCTGATCGAGCAACTGATCCGGCGCTATCCCACCTATCTCGGCGACCTCAATCAGGACGACCTGCGACGGATCATGGCGAGCCCGGCGCCGACCGCTTTGTGGCATCTCAGCGGCATCGTCGACGCGGATGGCCGGCAGATGACGCCCAATGTGGACGACGTCGTCGTCAACCGCACCACGCGCGGCAGCTCGCGCCTCACCGACCTCGCGCACCCCGAATATGTCGGCTCGGTGCTGGTCGTGGAGCGGCGAGCGGTCGAGGGGCTGACCGTCACCCAGCTGGCGGATTATGCGGCGATGCGGGTCTTCAGCGGCGCCGACCCGGCGCGCCTCGGCGACCGCAACCTCCCGACCATCCTCACCGCGCTCGACGTCCCGATGGGCGGCGAGGTGCCGATCACCCTGACCGCCTGGGACCTCGCGTTCCTCGGCTCGCTTTATGCCAGCAACGTCAGCATCCATGCGCCCGGCCAGCGGGGCGAGATCCAGTCGGGAATGCGCCGGACGCTGGAGCGTAGCGCTGATCCCGCCCAGCACCCCTGAGGGCCGCATTCCCGCGCCCGCCCGATTGACGTAAAGGCGCCCGAATGGCGCCCGTGCCCCATCTTCCGGCCGCGCTCGGCCCGGTGCTCGACTGGCTGAACTATGCCGGCATCGCGGTCTTCGCCGCCTCGGGCGCGATGCTCGCCGCGGAGAAGAAGCAGACCTTCGTCACCTTCGCCTTCTTCGCGGTGGTGACCGGCGTCGGCGGCGGCACCGTGCGCGATCTCCTGATCGGCGCGCCGGTCTTCTGGGTGCACCAGAATGCGACCCTTGTGATCTGCCTCGGCGCCTCGGTGCTGGTCTGGCTGCTCTCGGCGCGGCTCTGGCCGCGGCGCAGCCTGCTCTGGTTCGATGCGGCCGGCCTTGCCGCCTTCTCCGCGTACGGCGCGGCCAAGGCGCTCGCCTTCGGCCTGGCACCGCTGCCTGCAATGGCAATGGGCGTGCTCACCGGCTGCGCCGGCGGCATCATCCGCGACGTCCTCGCCGGCGAGCCGTCGATCCTGCTGCGCCCCGAGCTCTACGTCACCGCCGCCGCGCTCTCGGCTTCGCTCCAGGTCGGCCTCACTTATGCCGGCCTGCCGAGCGACGCCGCCGGCCTCCTCGCCTTCGCCGCCGGCTTCGCACTGCGCGCCGTGGCGATCCTGCGCGGCTGGTCGCTCCCGGCTTATTCGCGGTGATTGCGGAGCGATTTGGAAACCCAGAGTCACCCGGGCGAAGGCCGGGGCCCATGACCACTAGGCTGGACAGGAGGTCGCCGGCTTCGTCGCCGTATCCGCAGGCACCGAGTTCATGGGTCCCGGCCTTCGCCGGGATGACTCTCCGGTAACCGCCACACTGCCGAGACCGGCCGCGGCTCCTCCGGCTCCGCCTGCATCGGCGCCAGCGGGCGTTGCCAGAGGCCGACGCTGCGCCATTCGCCGAGCTTGTAGCCGACCTGCTCGTAGGTTCCTGCGCGGACGAAGCCGAAAGCTTCGTGCAGGCGGATGCTGGCGTCATTGGGGACGGTGATCGCGCCGATCGCCTGGGTGTAGCCCTGCGCCTCCAGGACGGGGAGCAGGGCGCGATAGAGCGCGCCGCCGATGCCGCGCCGGTGCGCGCCTTCGGCGACATAGACGGTGGTCTCGACCGCGAAGCGATAGGCCGGGCGGCTGCGGAAGGCGGCGGCATAGGCATAGCCGAGCAGGCCGCCCCGATCGTCGCAGGCGACCAGCCAGGGGTAGAGATCGCCGCCCGACGCGATCCGCGCCGCGATCTCGGCGATGTCCGGCGCCTCCAGCTCGAAGGAGACGGCGGTCGTGCGCACATAAGGCGCGTAGATCGTGGCGATCGCCGCCGCGTCGTCCGCGGTGACGCGCCTGATCCTCACCCCTGCCAGACCAAGGCGAGCAGCCGCGACCACAA
>JAFAZM010000354.1 GCA_019239785.1 Sphingomonadaceae bacterium | reverse complement strand
CCGGCGCCGACCTGCTCTTCCTCTCACCGGTCTATCCGACCGCAAGCCATGCCGGCGCGCAGCCGCTCGGCCTGGCCCGCTTTGCCTGGCTGGCCCGCCGCACCTCGCTGCCGGTGATCGCGCTGGGCGGCATGAACCCGGCCCGCGGGCGCAGGCTCGCTTCGTTTGGGGCCTATGGGTGGGCGGCGATCGATGCGTGGGCCTGAGGCATGCCTGAGAAGAACACCACCCGCTCATCCTGAGTAGCCGGTGTTTGAACAAGTGCCGGCTAACCCGTAGCCGACAGCCGTGCCCGGGGAGCACGGCGGCTTGTTCAAATGTCGAACCATGAACAGGTCGGATTGCCTCCCAGGCAATCCTGAAGCATGCGGGGCATGCTTCACCTGTTCATTATCGAAGGACGCACTGGGTCGGACCGGTCCTTCGATACGGGCCTTCGCCAGGCTCAGTCCCTACTCAGGATGAGCGGAGGAAGCTCAGAACCGGAAAGCGGTCCCGATATAGACCGCCTGGCTGTCGCGGCGGTTGTCCAGGGCGAGCGGCTCGAGCCGGTCGCGGGCGATGCGGTAGCGGGCGCCGGCAGTGACGTCGACGTTGCGCGCGATCGAATAGGCGCCGCCGACGTCGAGCGAGACCGCCTGGTCCTCGGCGAGCAGGCGGGCGTCGCCCTGGGCGCGCTCGGCGGCGACCGCGACGCGGCCGGTGATGTGCCGGGTGGCGCGATAGCTCATTCCGACCTGGGCCGATTCGCGGGTGCCCTGGATCAGGCCGGCGTCGGACTGGGCGACATCGCCGGAGATCGAGAAGCGCCGCCAGCCGACCGAGAGGCCGAGATTGTAGGAGCTCGGCGTGATCGCGGTGACCGGAGTCGCCGAGGTCGGGCCGGTGGTGCGCTGCGCGTCGGCCAGGGTCACCGCATGGGCGCGGATCGCGACCTGGACGCGGCGGCTGCGCTCGTTCGAGCTGGTCGCCGGCGTGAAGCGGAAATCGCCGCCAAGGCCGGCGCCGCGGCGGGCGAGGACGGCGGCGAGTCGCGGATCGGAGACGGCGGGGGTGAAGGCGCCGATCGAGCGCGCGTTCAGCGAGATGGCGGCAGGCCGATTCGCCTTGTTTCTCTGTGTGGTAGCGCCAAAGGCAGGGGCGAGCAGCAACGCCATCGCCAGCAGCGATGCGCCTCCCGTGATCCCGATAGCCTTAGACCCTGTCAAAATGCCTTCTCCCCACCAGAGGCGATGTAGTGGAGTTCAAACGCGAATCCCAGCGAAGCGGCGCACCGCGGCCCGGAATCTCCCGCCATGTTGCAACTTTCCCACAATCCACATTGCCCGGCGATGAAGCGGGCGGCCGAATCGCCCGCGCAACAGCGCTTGCCGGGCGCGCGACGATATCTATAACGGCCCCAGCCCCTTCCGTATCCAAGGACCCAACATGGCTCGCGTTATCACCCTCGGCCTTGCCGCCGCCGGCGCCCTCAGCCTTGCCGGCTGCAACTTCATCCGGGACGACATCAACCGGACGCTCGGCCACTCGCCCGAGGACCAGAGCCGCCGCGCCGACATCGCCGCCAGCCAGGTCACCACGATCGGGGTCAACGCCTATCTGTGGCGCGCGGCGCTGGAGACGCTCTCCTTCGCGCCGCTCGCGCAGAGCGACTCCAACGGCGGCGTGATCGCCACCGAATGGTATGCGAACCCGCAGAATCCGGGCGAGCGCGTCAAGGTCACCGCCGTGATCCTCGACCGCGACCTCCGCGCCGATGCGCTCCGCGTCACCGCGGCGCGGCAGACGCTGACCAACGGCCAGTGGGTCGACGCGCCGGTCACCGCCGCCACCGTGCAGCGGCTGGAGGACATCATCCTCACCCGGGCCCGCGACCTGCGCCGCGCCGCGATTGCCGGCTGAGGAAAGCTCAACGAGGATTTCTTCCGCGATGGCATCGCGCTTCAATCCGCTCAAGGCCGATGCCCACTGGCAGAAAGCCTGGGAGGAGGCGGGCACGTTCCGCGCCTCCGACGCGAGCGGCCGCCCCAAGGCCTATATCCTCGAGATGTTCCCCTATCCGTCGGGGCGCATCCATATGGGCCATGTCCGCAACTACACGATGGGAGACGTGCTCGCCCGCTATCGGCGGATGAACGGCTTCGAGGTGCTCCACCCGATGGGCTGGGACGCGTTCGGCATGCCGGCCGAGAATGCGGCGATGGAGCGCAAGGTCCATCCCGGCGAATGGACCTGGTCCAACATCAGGGTGATGAAGGCGCAGCTCAAGCGGCTCGGCTTCGCTTTGGACTGGAGCCGCGAGCTCGCCACCTGCGATCCCTCCTATTACGGGCACGAGCAGGCGCTGTTCCTCGACCTGTTCGCGGCCGGCCTGGTCTATCGCAAGCAGAGCGAGGTGAACTGGGATCCGGTCGACCTGACCGTGCTCGCCAACGAGCAGGTGATCGACGGCCGCGGCTGGCGCTCGGGCGCGCTGGTCGAGCGGCGCAAGCTCAGCCAGTGGTTCCTGAAGATCACCCAGTTCGCCGAGGAATTGCTCGAAGGGCTGGGCGAGCTCGAGCAATGGCCGGACAAGGTCCGGCTGATGCAGGAGAATTGGATCGGCAAGAACCGCGGGATGAAGTTCAGATTCGAGCTGCTTCATCCCCGCTTCGACGACATCGAAACGATCGAAGTTTTTACGACGCGTCCGGACACCATTTTCGGGGCGAGCTTCGTTGCAATCTCCCCCGATCACCCTCTCGCGACCGCATTGGCGCGGCAGCGGCCCGAGGTCGCCGCCTTCATAGCCGAATGCAAGAAGGGCGGCACGACTGCGGCGGAAATGGAGACTGCCGAAAAGCTGGGTTACGAAATCGGCGAGGTGCGTCATCCGCTGGACGACGGCTGGACCTTGCCCGTCTATATCGCGAACTTCGTGCTGATGGACTATGGCACCGGCGCGATCTTCGGCGTTCCCGGTCACGACCAGCGGGATTTCGAGTTCGCGTCCAAATACGGCTTGCCGATCGATCGCGTCGTCGCGGCCAGTCCGGAGGATAAGGACAAGCCGATCGAGGGCGAGGCCGAGAGCGGCGACGGCGTGATCGTCAATTCGCGCTTCCTCGACGGCATGGGTGTGGAGGAAGCGAAGGCGGCAGTGATCGCGCGCGCGGAGGCGGAAGGCTGGGGCGAGGGCACCACCGCCTGGCGGCTGCGCGACTGGGGCGTCTCGCGCCAGCGTTACTGGGGGACGCCGATCCCGATCGTCCATTGCGCCAAATGCGGCGCGGTGCCGGTGCCGAAGGAGCAATTGCCGGTCGTGCTGCCGGAGGATGTGAGCTTCGAAGTGCCCGGCAATCCGCTGGAGCGGCATCCGACCTGGAAGCACGTCGCCTGCCCGAGCTGCGGCGGCGCGGCGACGCGCGAAACCGACACGCTCGACACCTTCGTCGATTCCGCCTGGTATTTCATCCGCTTCGCAAGCCAGCCCCAGGATCGGCCGTTCGACCGCACGGCCGCCGACCGCTGGCTGCCGGTCGATCAATATATCGGCGGCGTCGAGCACGCGATCCTGCACCTGCTCTACGCCCGCTTCTGGACACGGGCACTGCAGCATCTCGGCATGGTCGGCGTCGCCGAGCCGTTCCAGGGCCTGTTCACCCAGGGCATGGTCACCCACCGCACCTATCGCGACCCGGAGGGCAATTGGCTGCTGCCCGAGGAGGCGGAGGCTGCGATCGAGGCCGGCAGGCAGGTGACTCCCGGCCGCGTCGAGAAGATGTCGAAGTCGAAGCGCAACACCGTCGATCCCGAGCCGATCGTCGACCAGTACGGCGCCGATGCGGTGCGCTGGTTCATGCTCTCCGACAGCCCGCCCGAGCGCGACCTGGAATGGAGCGAGGCGGGGATCGAGGGCGCCTGGCGCTTCATCCAGCGGCTCTGGCGGCTGGCCTCGACGGAGGCGGAAGGCGAGGGCGAAGACAAGGCCCTGGACCGCAAGCTGCATCAGACGATCGCGGCGGTAGGAACCAATATCGAGGCTTTGAACTTCAACAAGGCGGTGGCCAACATCTACGAGCTCGCCAATGCGATCGAAAAGGCGGC
>JAFAZM010000130.1 GCA_019239785.1 Sphingomonadaceae bacterium | reverse complement strand
GCCACCGCCGCCGCCGCCACCGCCGCAGGCAGCGAGGCCGAGCGAGACGCCAAGCGCGGCGAGCGCCTGGGGTCCTGGCCCGGGCTCGGGTCGGGCGGGCACGACGACCGGCGCTTCGGCCGCCGATGCGTCCGCGACGATTGCTTCCCTGCCGGCGTGCCCCTGGACCATGCGGCCCTCCCTCGCCTCGCCTAACGTAGCGCAGCGAGCTTCCCTTCGCGATCCTATTATTTGGTGCAGAACGAGGCTGAATGGCCCGCTAAGGCAGATGCGAAAGGGGCGATCCTTGCGGACCGCCCCTCCTCGCAACCTCTTCCAAAAGGTTCAGACGCGTTCGGGTTCCCCGTGCAGGCGGGCTTCGACGTCGTCGCGTATGCCTGACGGATGGTCGGTGTCGAAGGGGGCGAGGCCGTCGCCGCTCGGCAGGCCGACCGCGAAGCTCGCGTGGGTGCGGCCTTCGCTGCCGTCGGGCAGCCGGTAGCGGGCGTCGGCGACGACCACCGGCAGCACGGCGCCGTGCAGCCGCTCGGTCGGCACCGAGATCGTGCCGTCGACGCGGGCGCCGTCGCCCGGGTCGATCGACAGCTCGGAGAGGGCGGCGTCGGCCGGCGGCTCGATCAGCGAGCGCTCCATGTCGGTGCCCTCGCCGCCAGCGACCATCCAGGTCGAGACGCGCACGTCGCGGGCCGGCACCGAGCCGGTATTGCCGACGGTCAGCTCGAACTCGACCCGGGCCTCATCCTCGCTGGTGCCGGCGCGCACCGGCCGCATCAGGAATTCCAGCCACGGACGGTTCGGCACCGGCTCGGACGAAGCGGCCAGCGCGTCGACGTCGGCGCGGTCGGATTCGGCGACTTTGACCTCTTCGGCGACCGCTGCCGCGGCCAGGACCGGCTCCGCCGCGACGGCCGGGGCCGGCTCGGCGGCCTCGGCATAGGCCGGCTCCTCACAATAGGTCTCGTCGTAATATTCCTCTTCGGCCCGGCGGCGGCGGCGCGCGATCAGCATTGCGGCGGCGACGGCGATGATCGCGATCGCGGCGATGGCGAGCGCCCATTGCCACGGCGCGACGCCGTTGGTGACGGTCGCGGCCGGTTCGGTCGCCGGTGCCGCTGCGGCGGGCGTGGTAACCGGGACGACCTGGGACGAGGCGCCGGCACTGACCGCCGGCGCGGCCGGCGCCGGAGCCGGCGCAGCGGCCGGCGCGGACGCAGGCGCCGCTGCAGCCGGCGCCGGAGCGCGGACGGGTGCGGCCTGGCGGGCCGGCGCCGCACGCGCGGTCCTGACCGCGGCCCGCGGCGCCGGCGCGGCGCGGGTCGTGGCGGCGCTCTGGCCGGGCGCCGATCCAACATGCTCGACGGTCGGGCCGCGGACCGGCGCCGTCGGCCCCATCACCGGCGTCTGCGCCGGCGCCGGGGTGGGCGCTGGGGCGGGGGCCGTGACTGGCGGCGGCGCGTTGACGGTCGGGACGTCCTGCGCGGCGAGCGGGGTGAGAGGGAGCGCGGCGGCGGCGAGAAGCAGAGCGGCTGCGCGGCGATGCGGGGAAAGGTGCTGTTTCATATCGTAGCGGCAACGAATTTCAGACCGGCACGGGCTCGTCCCGCCGCAGACTCTGCGTTAACCTGTTTCGGGGAAGCGTTGAGCCGAACGCAGGCCCTGAGGGTAAGGCCGCTTAGCGCTCCATCAGCTTGAGCAATGCGCGCAGGCCCGCGACGAAGGTACGGCCGACCGGCGCCTCCTCGCCGTTGGCGAGCAGCACCGTCATCGCCCCGGTCGGCCGCCGCTTCAGGCCGGCGATCGCGGCCTTGCGGCAGATCGCCGAACGGTGGGTGCGGATGAAGCGCTCGGGATCGAGCTTCTCCTCGAGCGCAGTCAGCGTCGTCCGCGCCAGCCCGACGAATTCATGGCCGTGGATCCGGGCATAATCGCCATGGCCCTCGATCCAATCGATCTCCTCGACCGGAACGCGGACGAAGCTGCGATGCCGGTGCACCCACAGGGCATCCGGCCAGGTCCGGGCCTCGGCCGGGGCGGCCCGCGCCCGCAGCCAGAGCCGCCCGCGCGCCACCGCCTCCTCCAGCCGCGGCTGCGCGAACGGCTTCATCAGATAGTCGGCGGCCGATACGTCGAAGGCCTGGACCGCATAGGCGTCATAGGCGGTGACGAAGACGATCGCCGGCCGCGCCTCGGGGGGGAGGCGCTCGACCAGCTCGAAGCCGGTGAGGCCGGGCATCGAGATGTCGAGGAAGAGCAGGTCCGGCGGGTCGGCCGCGATCAGCGCCAGCGCCTCGCGCGCGCTGGTCGTCGCGCCGGCCACCTCGACCTCGGGAATCCGTTCCAGCGCGCGCGCCAGCCGGCGGACCGCAAGCGGCTCGTCGTCGACCAGGAGGGCGCGCAGCGGCGCCATCAGCCGGCCGGGCGCGGGAAGACGATTTCGACCCGGTAGCCGCCCTCCGGCCGCGCGCCCGCGACCAGCCAGGCCTCCCCGTCGAAATGGGCGTGCAGCCGCGCCCGGACGTTGGTGAGGCCAAGCCCCTGGCCATTGCCTGCCGACGCCGCCGGACCGGGCCTGCCGTCGTCCTCGACGATCAGCGCCACCCGGTCGCCGCGATCCTCCGCGGCGATGCGGAGCGTCAGCCTGCTCTCGCAGCGGGCGACGCCGTGATGGATCGCATTCTCGACCAGTGGCTGCAGGATCAGGGCGGGCACGTGCACACCGGTGAGCTGGAACGGCAGGTCGATCTCGACCTGCAGCCGCTCGCCGAAGCGGGCCTGCTCGATGTCGAGATAAAGGCGCTGCAGCTCGATCTCCTGGCGCAGCGAGACCATGCCCTCGGCCCCCTCGCTCAGGGTCGAGCGGACGAAGGTGGCGAGGTTGAGCAGCATCGTCTCGGCATCGGCGTTGCGCTCCTCGCCGACCAAAGACGAGATCGAGTTCAAGGTGTTGAACAGGAAATGCGGGCTGAGCTGGTAGCGCAAGGCCGCCATCTGGGCCTCGCGCGTGGTCCGCGCGAGCAGAGCGGCGCGGCGCTGATGCTCCTGGCTCTCCCAGTGATAGGTGAGCGCCAGATGGGTGCCGGTCCAGGCCAGGAAATAGCCGAGCCAGACCAAGACCCATTGCGCGCGCTGGACCAGGTCGATCTCACCGAGCTCCGGCACCGGGAAGACCACCCAGTTCAACATGGTCGTGAAGAAGGTCAGCACGATCGACATCGCGATCGCGCCGAGCACGCCCCAGACGATGCGCTCGGGAAACGACCGGTTGCGCAGCAGCTCGAGCAGGCGCGCCATGGCCAGGCAGAGGAGCGTGCCCATCGCCGCCGTCGCCAGCCGGCGGGGGCCGAGCACGCTGAGCGGCGCGGTGTCGATCAGCATCGCGCGGATCGACAGCATCAGGATGGCGAAGGCCCAGAAGGCGAGGATCAGGACCAGGGTGGAGCGCCGGCGCGAACCGGCGCGCAGCCTCTCCTCTTCGCCGATGCGCTCCGTCGTCCTTCCGTCCAATTCCGCTCGCCCGGTGATCCCCCTGCCGCTCTTTAGGCCCTCGCCGTCCAATTCCTCAAGGGCCTGCGAATCGGCCCGTTTCTGCGACGTTCGTCGCGTTGCGGCGACAGTCGTCGCGCGCGCGTGGCGGCCGGGACGGGCGAGGACGTAGCGCCGGGAGGACGGGGCATGAAGGGAATTGGTGTTGGCGTCGATCCCGCCGAAGGCGCGCGAGGCGATGGAACTGGCCCGTCGGGGGGAGCTGTCGCGTGCGATTCTGACCGGTGAGGCGGCGGTCGCCGAAGCGCCGGACCATCCGGGCCTGCGCCTCTTCGTGGGCATGCTCCACACACGCCGGCTCGATCTGGACAATGCCCTTCCGCACCTCCGCCGTGCCGCCGCCCTCCTCCCGGGCGACCTGCTGCCCAGGCTCGAGCTGGTCCGCGCGCTGATCGGCGCCGACCGGATCGAGGAGGCCGAGCAGGCGGTCGCCGAGGCGCGGATCGAGGGCCCCGAGCCGGCGGAATTGCTCCGCGTCCGCGCGCTGCTGCGGCAGCGGCGCGGCGACCATGCGGAAGCCGCCTCCCTCTACCGGCGCGCCATCCAGCGCGACGGCCGCGATTTCGAGAGCTGGACCGGGCTCGGCACCTCGCTGCTCGCGCAGGGCGACGCCGCCGGCGCGGCCGAGGCGCTGGGCCGCTCGCTGGCGCTCCGCGCCGACCAGCCCGCCGCCCGGGCCAGGCTCGCCGAAGCGCAGGCCGCGGCCGGGCGCGGCCAGGAAGCATTGCGGGCCGCCCGCGCGCTGGCGCAGGCCGCGCCCTACGATCCACTCATCCGGCTCACGATCGCGCGGCTCGAGGATCTGCTCGGCGATCCCGAAGCGGCGGAGCGGGCGCTCGGGGAAGCGCTGGCGCTCGATCCGGCCTGCGTCCCCGCTTTACTTGCGCTCGCGGATCTCTTCGAACGGGACAACCGCATCGACGAATTCGAATCGCTGATGGTCAAGGCAGATGCCATCGGCGTCTCCCCGGCGGAAACCGCTTTGCTTCGTGCACGGCTGCTGTTCCGCCGGGGGGCTTTCGAGCACGCGCTCGAGGCGGCGCGGTCGGCGCCCGAGGCCGGCGACGGCGGCGCGCGCGCGCAGCTGATCGGCCGGATCGCCGACCGGCTCGGCGATCACAAGGCCGCCTTCGCCGCCTTTGCCGAGATGAACCGCCAGGCCGCAGCCGCGGCGGGCGGCACCGCCCGGATGGGCGAAGACTATCGCAACATGATCTCACGCCGGTTTCGGACCACAACCCCAAAGTGGTACGAGCACTGGGCGGCGGCCGCAATCTCCCCTCCGCGGCCGTCGCCCATCTTTCTGTTCGGCTTTCCGCGCTCCGGCACCACCCTGCTCGACACGATGCTTGCCGGCCATCCGGATGTGATCGTGCTCGAGGAGAAGCCCGCGCTCCACGCCGCCGCCGAAGCGCTCGGCGACTTCGAGCGGCTGGCGGACCTCGATGCGCGCGGCATCGAGGCGCTGCGCGCCCGTTATTTCGCGGCGCTCGACGCGATCGCGCCGGAGGCGAAGGGCAAGCTCGTCGTCGACAAATTGCCGCTCGGCATCGTCGACACCGCCCTCGTCCACCGCCTCTTCCCGGAAGCGCGCTTCGTCTTCGCCGAGCGCCATCCCTGCGACGTCGTGCTGAGCGGCTTCATGACCCGCTTCGATCCCAAAAGCGGGATGGCGAACTTCCTCGATCTCGGCGATACCGCCGCGCTCTACGCGGCGGTGATGGCCTATTGGCAGCGCTGCCGCGAAGTCTTCCCGCTCGACGTCCATGCGATCCGCTACGAGCGGGTGATCGACGATCCCGAAGCCGAGCTGCGTCCGCTCGCCGCCTTCCTTGGCCTCGACTGGGACGCGCGGCTGCTCGACCATATCGGCAGCGCAAAGGCGCGGCGGCATATCGGCACGCCAAGCTACGCCCAGGTCGCCGAGCCGCTCTACACCAGCGCCCGCGGCCGCTGGCTGCGCTATCGCGACGAGATGGCGCCGGTGCTTCCGGTGCTTGCGCCCTGGGCAGAGCTCATGGGTTACGAAATCTAGCGCACCCGCTCGACGCAGAGCCGGAACGGGAAGCGGCGGACGATCCGCGCAGCGCCGGCCGGCACGCCGGCTTCGGCCAGCAGAGCCTCCCATTCCGCCGGCCGGAAGGACCGGGCGATCGAAAGCCGGCCGTCCTCGCGGACGATGCGGTGGACCAGCATCAGCCGGGCGAGGATCGGAAAGCCCCAATAAGCGAAACCGTGCCGGTGCAGGTCGCAGATCAGCCAGCCCCGCCGTGCCTCCCCTTCCATGTGGCGCAGGAACGTCATCAGCTGGTCGTCGGTCATATGATGGGTGACCTGACTCGAGATCATGAAATCGAACGGCTCCGGCTGGTCGAGATAGTCGCCCGCCCGATAGTCGATGCCGAGCTCGGGCGGCGTGACCGACCGGGCCGCGCCGACGCTCTTCTCGTTGAGGTCGACGCCGACCAGCTCCGCCGCGATCCCGCGGCGCCGCGCCCAGCGGGCGATCGTGCGCAGGATGTCGCCGTCACCGAAGCCGACGTCGAGCAGCCGGAAGCCGCGCCCGTCCGCCACCGCGCGCTTCATGAAGGCAAGCACCGGCTGCGCGGTGAAGGTCCAGCGGTTCACCCGGGCGAGGTCGTGCAGAACCTTTTCGTAGACCGCGGGATCGAGATCGGCGGCGTCCATCTGCTCGTCCTGGCGGGAACGCACCGCGAGCTTGGTCATCTTATCTCCTGACGCGCCGTTGAAACGGGGGCGTACCAAGACTAGAGGATAACGCCGATGCGTGCAGCCTTGCTTTTTGCCCTCGCGGGCCTGTGGACCAGCGCCGCCGCGGCGGCTTCGCCGATGGACGGCTATTGGCTGACCGACGACCATAAGGGCGTCGTCCATATCGGCCCCTGCGGCAGCCACACCTGCGGCTGGATCTTCCGGGTGCTCGACCGCGGCCCCAACGTGCCGACCCGCGACGTGCACAATCCCGACCCGAACCTGCGCAACCGGCCGATCCTCGGCATGCCGGTCCTGACCGGCTTCGCCGCGGACGGCTCCGGCGGCCACGCCTACGATCCGAAGTCGGGCCATTCCTACCGCACGACGATGAGCCTCAACGGCGACGGCTCGCTGACCGTGACGGGCTGCGTGATGCTGTTCCTCTGCCAATCGGCCCGTTGGACGCGGGTGCGGTAGCAAGAGGAAAGGCAGACTCTCACCTATCCTCTCCCACAAGCGGAAGAGGGTAAGAACCGAAAACGCCTGTGCACCCCTTCTGCCGCTCGCGGGAGAAGGGATTTAGTCCGTACCCTTCTCCCACACGAACACCCCGTACCGCATCGACCCCGTGCGCAGCGCCACCATCAGCCGCGGGACGCTGAGCATGAACGACCGGTTCTTCGTCGTGCGGGCGAAGGCGAAGCGGCGGAAGGCGCGGTCGGTGGCGAGGCGGCGCGCGGCGCGGCCGGCGCAGATCGCCCAGGTCCGGCGCACCGCGCGGCTGACGTCGTCGTAGCGCAGCAGGGCGAAGCCGGCGTCCGCGGCCAGCGCCTCGTAATCCTCGCGCGTGCCCATGCTCGGCAGCCGGCCCTCGCGGCAGATCGGCTCGAGCAGGTGACGGATCTCCATCCGGTTCGGCCCGGTCCGCGAGAGCCAGGCGCAGACGACGAGCCGGCCGCCGGGCTTCAGCACCCGCCAAGCCTCGCTGAAGAAGCGCGCCTTGTCGACCATATGCTCCGAGCTTTCGATCGCATAAGCACGGTCGAAGGCGGCGTCGGCGAGGCCGTTGTCGAGCCAGTCGTGACAACGGAAACTGAGCGCGCCGGGGCGCGCCGCCGCGATCCGCCACTGCGCCTCGGACAGGGTGAAGCCGGTGACCGAGACACCCTCGCGCGCCGCCAGGCTGGCCGCGGTCGCGCCGTAGCCGCAGCCGATGTCGACCAGCGTCATGCCCGGCTTCAGCTCCAGCCGCGCCGCGACCTCGTCGACCAGCGCGTCGGTCGCCTCCGCCGAACTCTCCCGTCCCGTCCGCCAATAGCCGTGATGGACGTGCTCGCCCCAGATGGTCCGGTAGGTCTCGTCGAGCTCGTCATAATGGCCGCCGACGTCGGCGGCGCTCTGCGGATCGCGGGGAAAGATCATACCCGCAGCATGACGGCTTCGCGCCCGCCGTCAATGCGGGTTCCCAAAGCGCGCGCCGTCTGACAATTGGCTCCCCGATCCTGGAGCTGCCGCCAGGCGGACCGGGTGAGCCGGCGGAGTGGGCCCCGAATGCGCGGAAAGCGGTAGCATGTGCGGCATTGCCGGAATCCTCGCGAACGGCCGCGCCGACGCAGCCCTGGTCGCGCGCATGACGGGCTCGCTCCGCCACCGGGGTCCGGACGGGGAAGGCGTGTGGACGGATACGGCCGCCGGCATCGGCCTCGGCCACCGCCGGCTGGCGGTGATCGACCTTTCGGCCGCCGGCGACCAGCCGATGCATTCGCACAGCGGCCGCCATGTGATCAGCTTCAACGGCGAGATCTACAATCATCGCGCCCTGCGCGCTGCGCTCGCGGCCGAAGGGGCTGGGGAGTGGCGTGGCCACTCGGACACCGAAACCCTTCTCGAAGCGATCGAGGCCTGGGGGCTGGAGCGGACTCTTCAGAGATGCGCTGGCATGTTCGCGTTCGCGCTGTGGGATCGGCGGGAGCGTGCCCTCTTCCTCGCCCGCGACCGGTTCGGCGAGAAGCCGCTCTATTACGGCAGGATCGGCGGCGAGTTTCTGTTCGCCTCCGAGCTCAAGGCGCTCAGGCTGCACTCCCGCTTCGACGCCGAGATCGACCGCGACGCCCTCGCCGCTCTGGCGGCGCGCGGCTACGTCCCTGCGCCGCTCTCCATCTTCCGCGGCATCTTCAAGCTGCCGCCGGCCTCGATCCTGCGGGTGGACCAGGCCGGGGAGCAGCTCTCCTCTTATTGGTCCTATCGTGCCGTCGTCGAGCGCGGCCTCGCGGAACCTTTGTCCGACGAAGCGGCGGCGCGCGAGGCGCTGGAAGCGGCGCTAGCGGCGGCGATCGCCGAGCAGTCGATCGCGGACGTGCCGGTCGGCACCTTCCTGTCGGGCGGGATCGATTCTTCCTCGATCGTCGCGCTCTGGCAGCTTCACGGCACCCGGCCGCTGCGCACCTATGCGATCGGCTTCGAGGAGCAGGGGTTCGACGAGGCGCCGCACGCCCGCGCCGTCGCCCGCCATTTCGGCACCGAGCATCGCGAGCATTATGTCGGCTCGGCCGAGGCGCGCGACGTCATCCCCCTGCTCCCGGCCATCTACGACGAACCGTTCGCCGACCCCTCCCAGATCCCAACCTGGCTGCTGAGCCGTCTCGCCCGCGAGGAAGTGACGGTGGCGGTCTCGGGCGACGGCGGCGACGAATTGCTCGGCGGCTACACCCGCTACCGGACCGCGGCGCGGCTGTGGCAGGCGATGGCGCGCACGCCGCCGGTGGTCCGCCACGTCGCCGGCGCAGCGCTCGGCCGGGTGCCGGCGCGCGCCTGGGAGGGGCTGGCGACCTTGATGCCGCGGCGGCCGGCCTATCCGTCCGCCCGGCTGCGCCGCACCTTCCATCGCCTGCGCTCCGTCGGCAGCGCCGCCGCCCTTTACGGCTCGTTCCGCGACGAATGGACCGGCGAGGCCTCGCCGGTGGTCGGCGCGCCGGCGGACGGCGCCGGACGCACCTTCGACTTCGAGGTCGGCGGCGCGCCCGATCTGGTGCGGATGATGTATTGCGACGCGGTCAGCTACCTGCCCGACGACATTCTTTGCAAGGTCGACCGCGCGGCGATGGCGCACGGGCTCGAGGTGCGTATCCCATTCCTCGATCATCGGGTCGCCGCGGTCGCGGCCCGCATCCCGGCATCGCTCAAGGTCCGGGACGGGACCGGCAAATATATCCTGCGCCAATTGCTGTTCGGGCATGCGCCGGCGCATCTGTTCGACCGTCCGAAGACGGGGTTCAGCGTGCCGATCGGCGCCTGGCTCAAGGGCCCGCTGAAGCCCTGGGCCGAAGCGTTGCTCGAACCGGCCCGGCTCGACCGCGAAGGCTTTTTCGACGGCGCGGCGATCGCGCGGCGCTGGCGCGAGCATCTCGCCGGCCGCCGCGATGCGACCTTCTCGCTCTGGCCCGTGCTGATGTTCCAGGCCTGGAACGCGGCCCGCTAGCAACCGGGCACAAGGCGCCGCCAATCCGCGTTGATAGGTGCATGGAGGCGGTGGTCGGCACGGCGGGCTGGAGCATCGGGGCGGCGCCCGACGCGTTCGGCGCGGGCGAGTCCTCGCTGGCGCGCTATGCGACCCGCTTCAAGGGCGTGGAGATCAATTCCTCCTTCCACCGGCCGCACCGCCCGACGACCTGGACGCGCTGGGCCGAGAGCGTGCCGGCCGACTTCCGTTTCGCGGTGAAGCTGCCCAAGACGATCACCCACCAGCGGCGGCTCGTCGCCTGCGGCGAGCTGGTCGACCGTTTCCTCGAGGAGACGAAGGGCCTGGGCGCGAAGCTCGCCATCCTGCTCGTGCAGCTGCCGCCCAAATTCCCCTTCGACGCGGGCATCGCCGAGGCCTTCCTCGCCGACCTGGCGTCGCGCACCCCCGCCCGCATCGCCTGCGAGCCGCGCCATCCGAGCTGGTTCGACGCGGCGGCCGGCGTACTGCTCGCGCGGCTGGGGGTCGCCCGGGTGGCCGCCGATCCGCCGGTGACGCCGGCGGCGGCTTTGCCCGGCGGCTGGCGCGGGCTTGCCTATTGGCGACTGCATGGCACGCCCCGGCTCTACCGCTCGACTTACGGCCCCGAACGGCTCAACGCCTATGCCGAACAGCTCCGCGCCGAGCTGGAGGCCGGACACGAGACGTGGTGCATGTTCGACAACACCGCCTCCTCGGCGGCGATCGGGGACGCGCTGGCGATGCTGGGCCGACTCTGAGGGCGCGTGACAGCTGGAAAGCCGTCCTCGAATCAGCGACAGGGGAGCATGCCCGCGCCCGGCTCCACTTTGTCGCCGCTCAGCCACCGGCTGTTCCTGATCCTGCTGCTGTCCGCGCTTGCCGCGAATTTCGGCAATGCGATTCAGTCGGTCGGCGCCGCCTGGCTGATGACCGCGGTCGACGGCCGGGCCGACCGCGTCGCTTTGGTGCAGACGATGATCCAGCTGCCGATCATGCTGCTGGCTTTGCTCGGCGGCGCCGTCGCGGACATGTACGACCGGCGCAAGGTGATGCTTGCCGCGCAGACCGGGATCGCCGCGCTCTCGGCGCTGCTGGCTTTGCTTGCCCTGAAGGGGATGGTCACGCCGGCTTTGCTGCTCGGCCTCACCTTCGCGCTCGGCATCGGCACTGCCTTCTACAATCCGGCCGCGCAGGCGAGCATTGGCCGCGTGGTGCCGCGTGTCGAGCTTGG
>JAFAZM010000079.1 GCA_019239785.1 Sphingomonadaceae bacterium | reverse complement strand
TCAGGATGAAATAGAGGATGAGGTTGCAGAAGATCATGCCGACGAGCACGTCGCGGCGGGTGCGGGCGAGCTCGCGCTTGCTCGTTCCCTTGCGCTGGAACAGGCGGCGGCGGCCCATCGCGATCTGCTCCTCCACCTCCTGGTTCGACTGCCAGGTGTAGACGTAGGCGGAGAGCGACGTGCCGATGCAGGCGACGATGAGGGAGAGGAACTCCGCGTTGAACTGGATGCGCGGGACGAAGGTGGAGCGCAGCACCTCCATCGGGTCCGGCTTCGCCAGAATTGCCGCGGCGACGTAGGCGAAGAGGATCAGCGCCAGCCAGCGGAAGATCGACCGGATCGTACTGTACGAGCCGAAATACTGGATGAGGTAGATGATCGCCGCGACGCCGAGCGTGATCAGCGGGATGGGGAGCGGCACGACGAGGTTCAGCGCCGAGCCGATGCCGCCGAGATCCGCCGCCGCCTCGATAATGTTGCCGAGGAAGGCCAAAGCGACGAGCGGCCCCAGCACCCAGCGCGGGAATTGGTCGCGGATGCAGGCGAACAGGCCCTTGCCGTAAACCTGCCCGATCTTCGCCGACAGATAGACGACGACGTACATCATCGGGAACAGGACCGGCGCGATCCACAGCACGCCGAGGCCGAACTTCGCGCCTGCGCTCGAATAGGTGCCGATCGCGGAAGGGTCGTCGTCGGCCGCGCCGGTGATGATTCCGGAGCCGATCACCTTGAACAGATTTGCCCGGCCCTCGATCGCCTCCTTGTCGTAGCGCGAGTCGAGCGGCTCTCGGAGGGTGTCGGGCATGGAGCGTCACAACCGCCCGCGCCCGGCTATGTTCATTGTCGTTACGGCGGCGGCGAATCTTCGCCGAGCAGGCGGTCCTCGTGGGTCAGCGGCGCCTCGTCGAAACCGCCGCGGCGAGCGACGGTGGCGGCGACCGCGACGTCCATCGTCACGTTGCCGACGGTGCGGAAGAGGTCGGGCACGGTCTCGACGGCGATGAGCAGAACGAGGGGCTCGAGCGGCACGCCCATGGCGAGGGCGATGGGCGCGGTGTTGGTGACGAAGCTGACCTGGCCGGGGAGGCTGATCGCGCTGAAGGTGGTGATCGCGGCGACGACTACGCCCATCGCGATCTGAGCGGGTGACAGGGCCATGCCGTACCAGTGGGCGATGTAGAGGATGACCGCCGTGTTCATCCCCGGGCCTGTCGCGCGGAACAGCGCCACGGCGAGCGGCAAAGTGACGCCCGATGCGGCGACGGGGACGCCGAGCCGCTCCGAGGAGCGCAGCATCTGGGGGAGGGTGGCAAGCGAGGATTGGGTGCTGAACGCCACCGCCTGGGCGGGAGCGACGGCGCGGGCGAAGCGGCCGAGCGGAAGGCGGGCGGCAAGGGCCGCGAGGGGGTAGGCGAGCGCCCAGATGACGATGCCGACCGAGGAGACGATGGCGATATAGTGGAGCAAAGCCCCGAACGCCCCGCCTCCGGCGCGGACGCCGACCACGTAGGCCAGAGCGAAGACGCCGATCGGCCCGAGCCACAGCACCCAGTTGACGATGACGATCATCGCCTCCGCGACCGCCCGGAACAGCTCGACGACGCGGCGCCGGCCGTCGGCCGGGATGCGGGTCAGTGCGAAGGCGAAGGCGGTGGCGAAGACGACGAGCGGCAGGATCTGGTCCTCCGCCGCGGCCGTGACCGGGTTGGACGGGACGATCGAGCGCAGGAAATCGCCGAAGCCGGGCACCGCGTCGACCGGCTTGGCGGTGGTGAGGGCGGAGCGGAGCGCCTCGGCGGCGTGGCCGGGCATCGGGAAGAGGTGGAGGAGGAGCGGCGTCATCACCCCGCCGAGGATCGCCGAGAACCACAGGATCGCGACCATCAGGAGGAAGGAACGCCCGGCGACGCGGCTGCCCCGCGCCGCTTCCGCGCCCTCGGCGATGCCCGTGACGAGCAAGGCGACGATCAGCGGCACGATCGTCATCTGCAGTCCGGACAGCCAGAGGTGGCCGACCGGCTCGGCAAGATCGGCGGCGCGCGGCCCCCAGCCGGTCTTCGCCGTGGCGATGCCGAGCAGGAGGCCCAAAGCGAGGGCGGCGAGGATGCGGGCGGCTTGGCTCATGG
>JAFAZM010000028.1 GCA_019239785.1 Sphingomonadaceae bacterium | reverse complement strand
GTAGATCGAGCCGAGCAGATCCAGATAGCGGTTGCGGAACCAGACGAACATCGCCGCCAATTCGGACCGCGGGCAATGAGCGTCAAGTAATTTGAAGCTGTCGCGACAGGTTAGCGGCAGAGGGTGGCTTTGGAGCCACGGGCTGCTCGCAACCGGTCCCCCCGTCATCCCGCGAAGGCCGGGATCTCGTGGAGACCCGCCGCGACTTCCTGTCCTGTGATTCCGGGCGGAGTTTATCCTGAGCGACGCCGCAGGCGGCGTCGAAGGGCCGGGATGACGTCAAGGACTTCAGCTCAGATAATGCGCCGTCGTGTTCTCGGCGACCTGCTCCGGGGTCACGTCGGGCGCCAGCTCGACCAGGCGGAACGGGCTCTGGTGGTCGGGACGCTGGAAGACGCAGAGGTCGGTGACGATCATGTCGACCACGTTCTTGCCGGTGAGCGGCAGCGTGCATTCCGGGATGAACTTGGAGTCGCCGTTCTTGGAGACATGCTCCATCACGACGATGATCTTCTTCACGCCGGCGACCAGGTCCATGGCGCCGCCCATGCCCTTGATCATCTTGCCGGGGATCATCCAATTGGCGATGTCGCCATTCTCCGCGACCTCCATCGCCCCGAGCACGGTGAGATCGATATGGCCGCCGCGGATCATCGCGAAGCTGTCCGACGACGAGAAATAGGAGGATTGGGGCAACTGGCTGATCGTCTGCTTGCCGGCATTGATCAGGTCGGGATCGACCTCGTCGTCATAGGGGAACGGGCCGATTCCGAGCATCCCGTTCTCGCTCTGCAGGGTGACTTCCATGCCCTCCGGGATGTTGTTGGCGACGAGCGTCGGGATGCCGATGCCGAGATTGACGTAATAGCCGTCGCGCAGCTCCTGGGCGGCGCGGGCGGCCATCTGGTTGCGGTCCCAAGGCATCAGTTGAGGCTTCCTTCCTGGATGGTGGTGATGTCGCCGAACTGCTCGCGAAGCTCCTCGGCGAGGCCGTCGACGATCGCCTGCAGCGCCTCGTCCTCGTCCATGCTCCAGGTCGTCGCGTAAGCGCGCGCCGCGTGCCGGATCGTGTCCGACATCAGATAGCCGAAGATGCGCGGATCCTCGAGCACCTGCGCCCTGATCCAGACCGAGCTGCCGGCATTGTTGGTGATCCAGACCCGCACGACCTCGTGCGACTCGCTGCCAAGCTCGTCGCCGCCCTCGAGCGGAATCGCATTCGGGCCATCCTGCTCGCTCATCGCGCGCCCCCCGGTGCGGGCCAGCGGCGGTCGGCCGGAAAGACGTCGTCGACATTGCCGCGCAGCCCGCTGCCGTAGACCGGGTTGGCGAGCACGAACCAGCCATTGCCCCAGAGATTGGCGAGCGGCCCGGAAATGGCCGCCCGGCGGCGCTCGGCAACACCGAGGGTGCGGGCGTTGAACAGATCGGTGAAGTCGCCGAGCTGGTCGCCGGCCATCGCCACCACGCAATAACGTGCCGAGATCGCAGCGCGGCGCGGATCCTTGGCGGAGCCCGAGGCGACGTCGCCCTGCAGCCAGAGCGTCGAGCCGTGCCGGACCGGGCCGAGGCCGATATTGTTCAGGGTCGCCTCGTTGGCGGCGGCCTGCGCGGCGAGCCGGTTGGTGTTGAAGATCACGGTGACGCCGGCGCGGCGGATGTCGTTGAGCGCGGTCACCGCGCCCGGGATCGGCAGCACCGCATCGGCGCCGGTCCGCTCCCAGTCGTTCCAGCGCTGCTGGTCGTAGGCGCGGCCGGGGTGGGTGGCGTCGTCATATTCGAAGCCGAGATTCTGCAGCGCCGTCTCGTCGACGTCGAGCACCACCGCCAGCGGCCGCCGGCCGCAGGGCAGGAAGCGTGGCGCGGCCAGGGTGGCGTTCGGTGCGAACACGACCGAATAGCGGGGCCGATGCCCGGCGGCGGCGAGCACGTAGTTGCGGAAGGCGTGATAGGCCTGGATGCTCGTCGCCCCGCCTTCCCCGGAGCCGTAGAGCCATTGCATGCCGGGGGGGACGGAGGGCGGCTGGGCTGAGGCGGCGGATCCGAAGAGTGCGGCGGCGCCCAATACAATCCCCCTCCCTGCAAGGGAGGGGTTAGGGGTGGGTGGCTTCGGCCGGGGCTCGACGCCCCGGCCGAAGCCGATCTGCGCCGGCAGCAGGGCGCGCCTGAGGCGCGCACCTACCCCCGGCCCCTCCCTTGCAGGGAGGGGAGCTAGCGGGGAGGCATCCCGCCCCATCACGCCGCTTCCCGCGGCCGCGTGGTGCGGAACTCGATCTTCTTCTCGTAGGGCGCGCCGAGGATCAGGCGCTTCACGTAGATCGAGGGCAGATGGATGCAGTCCGGATCCAGGCTGCCGACCGGCACGATCTCCTCGACCTCGGCGACGCAGATGCGGCCCGCGGTGGCCATCGGCTGGTTGAAGTTGCGCGCGGTCTTGCGGAAGACGAGGTTGCCGCTCTCGTCCGCCTTCCAGCCCTTCACGATCGAGAGGTCGGCGCGGATGCCGCGCTCCAGGATGTAATCCTCGCCGTCGAAATTCTTCACCTCCTTGCCCTCGGCGACCAGGGTGCCGACGCCGGTCTTCGTGTAGAAGCCGGGAATGCCCGCCCCGCCGGCGCGGCAGCGCTCGGCGAGCGTGCCCTGCGGGCAGAATTCGACCTCGAGCTCGCCGGAGAGATATTGCCGCTCGAACTCCTTGTTCTCGCCGACATAGGAGGAGATCATCTTCCTCACCTGCCGGCTGCGCAGCAGCTTGCCGAGCCCCTCATTGTCGATGCCGGCATTGTTGGAGGCGATGGTGAGCTCCTTGACCCCGCTCGCCTGGATCGCGTCGATCAGCCGCTCCGGAATGCCGCAGAGGCCGAAGCCGCCGGCGCAGATCGTCATGCCGTCGAACAGCAGGCCCTCGAGCGCGGCACTCGCATCGGGATAGATTTTCTTCATCGGCGGCTCCCCAGATTGAGGGCGGGATAGGCTGCTGCAGCGAGTCCGGTCAAGCCAAGTTGAATCAACTTTCAACTTTGCGAGGCGGTACCCTTCAGTGCGGGGCCGGCGCTGAGCGGAGGCCGGCGGTTTCGATCCCGGCCTCGGCGCAAGCGGCGTCGTCCGCCGGGGCCTCGCCCGAGACGCCGACCGCGCCGAGCCGCTCGCGCCCGTCCGCTGACCAGATCGGCAGCCCGCCGGGGACGGTGACGACGTGCGGTGCGAAGGCGAACCCCGGCGTTTCCCGCGCACTCTCCGCCATTTGGGCGGTCGAGAAGCCCCAGGCTGCGGCCGCCTCGGCCTTGGCGAGGGCGAAATCCATGATGCCGGAGCCGTTGCCGTCCATCCTGAGCGCCGCGACGAGATGGCCGCCGGTGTCGACCACGGCGATCGCCTGGCTCTGGTGACGCCCGGCCGAACGGCCCGCGCAGCCGGCGACGATCGCCTGCGCCTGCTGCGCCGTGAGCACAGCCGCATGCGCCTCGTTCCCTGCGCAAACCGCGGCGAGCAATCCGGCGACGAGATATTTCACGCGCAATCTCCCGGCTCCAGCGCCCTGAGCCCTCGGCGCGATGACTCTCGGCTTCTAGGGTCCATCCGCAGGGCGTGCAATTGCGGCTGGACGAGGATGGCAGGCATGGGCCATCAATCCGGACCTCGGGAGATGTACGATGTCTGCTTTGCCCGCGGCCGCTTTGCTGTTGCTTTCCCAGGCGGCGACCGAACCAGCCCCGGCCGCGCCAGCGCTCACGACCATTGTGCCGGCCTGCCCCGCCAATCCTTCGCCCGCCGATATCATTGTGTGCGGCCGGCGCGGCGGCGACGGCTTCCGGCTGCCGGCGCCGAACCGGTTCGATCCGGCCGGCAATGTGGACAGCGTCTCGCGCGAGCGTCACCGCCTGCTCGACATCGGCGCCGCCGGCATCGGCTCCTGCTCGACCGTCGGGCCGGGCGGCTGGACCGGCTGCATGCTGGAGGATTGGCGCGAGGCGGACGAGCAATATGCCGGCCGCAACCACGGCCACGGGCCCGGCCCCTCGGTCCAGGTCGCGCCATTCCTCCGCGCCCGCCCGCATTGAGGCCGGGCGGCGGCGCTCCTACTGCCGGAGTTTGGCGAGCACCCCCTGCAATTGCATCGCGTTGGACATGTCGCCCTCGACCTTGAGCTTGCCCTGCATGAAGGCGGTCATGCCGTCGAGCTTGCCGTCGGACATGTCCTGCCAGTCGGACCAGGCGACCTTGATCGTGGTGTCGGCAGGCGCATCGTCCTCGGTGACCGCGCCGGCGACGCCGTCGAGCATGACCACGCCCTCGCCGCCGAAGTCGAGCTTCACGCGCTTGCCGGGCACGAACGCATTCGCCTCGCCGAGCCTGGCCGCCATTTCGCTCTTGGTCATCTTCCTCTCCTCGCCCGATTGGTTGCCGCTTCCCTAGTTTACGCGAACGTCAAGTCAAGCGACACGCATGTCAGTAAGCGAGCCCCGGACGTGCGGCGGGACGAATGGCGGGCGGAAGGCCGGCTTCCCTCCGGCGGCGAACCTGACTAGTCGGCGGCCATGGCAACGGACGCAGCCGAGGCGGTGCACGCGAAATTCCTGGCGAAGGTCGGAGGGGGCAAGCTCCCGCCGCGCCCGGTCGCCGTGCAGCCGGAGGAGGTCGGCCTGGCGCGCGAGGCGATGGTCGAGCTGTTCTACAGCCAGTGCCTCAGCCGCCAGCTCGACCGCGTCTCGCGCCGGCTGCAGGCGCGGGGCGAGGGCTTCTACACGATCGGCTCGTCCGGCCATGAGAATAATGCGGCGGTTGCGGCGGCGCTGCGGCCCGACGACATGGCGTTCCTCCATTACCGGTCGAACGCATTCCAGATCCAGCGCTCGAGGCAGGTCGACGGACAGACGCCGGCGTGGGACATGCTGCTGAGCTT
>JAFAZM010000388.1 GCA_019239785.1 Sphingomonadaceae bacterium | reverse complement strand
CGGCGTTCATGCCTTGGTTGAACGCTCAATCAAGTCATTTGTCAACCGCCAGTGCGCCGGGGGGCTCTCACACCCGGAAAAGCGCGTTAAGACGCCGCCAGGAGGATTCGCGATGATCCGTGCTGCGCTGCCCTTGGCCGTCGTCCTGCTCCTGGCCGGATGCGCCCGCTCCGAGGACGCGAACCTGATGCCAGCCGATACCAACGGCAGCACGCGGATCGCCGAGCAGGTGCGGCACGAGCGCGTCGACGAAGGGCCGGCGCTCGGCGCCTGGCGGGACACGATCCAAGATACGCAGCGCGCGCTCGAATTCGGCCCGCAAGGGGCGCCGCCGGTGTTCAGCCTGTCCTGCGACGCCCGCCGCAGCCTGCTGCTGCAGCGCCACGGCGTCCAGCCGACCGGCGACCTGCCGGTGATGCTCGTTTCGGTCGGCAGCGAGACGAGGCAGCTCGCGGTCACCGCCGATCCCGGCCCGATTCCGATGCTGCGCGCCACCCTGAGCCCCGGCGATCCGCTCGCCGCCAGCCTGTCGCATGCGAGCGGGCCGATCACGATCCGGATCGGCGAGACGCCGCCCCTGATCCTGCCGCCGAGCGACCAGATCGGCGCCTATGTCGCGCAATGCGGGAACGGCACGCTGGCGGCGGCGACCTCCGCGGCGGCGCCGGCGGGCAATGTCGCGGCGCCGGCCGACACCGGGTCGGTGGCCGCGAGCCAGAACGCCACCGGCCGCTGAGCCGCCGGCGTGCCGTTGCCGCGTCTTTCCGCCGGGCTCGCCGCGCTCGCGGCCTTGGCCGCCTGCGTCGCGCGCACGCCGCCGCCCGCGCCGCAGCACCCTCCGTTGCCGCCGCCACCGCCGGCAGCGGCGCCGGCGCCGGCGCCGCCCGCCCCGCCGGTCGCCTGGGAGGATGCCGCGCTCGCCGCCGGCGACTGGAGCTACGGCGCGGCCGGCGGGACGGCGCAGGCCGCTTTCGCCGGACCCGACGGCCCGGCCTTCGCCTTGCGCTGCGCGCCCGGCGGCCGGATCGCGCTCCAGCGTCCCGGCGGCGGCGCGCTCACCATCGTCACCAGCTTCGGCGCGCGCAGCCTCGCGGCGGCCGGCGGCCAGGCCGAGCTCTCGGCCGCGGACCCGTTGTTCGACCAGATCGCCTTCAGCCGGGGCCGCTTCCTGGTCCGCGCGGCGGGCGCCGCCGACCTCGTCCTGCCCACCTGGGCCGAGCCGGAGCGGCTGATCGAGGAGTGCCGCAGCTAGCTTGTTTGCCGCGATTTCCGAGACGCCGACATGGGCCCGATTGAAAATCGCTCATGAAAAACGCGCCGGGGAGCGGCGCGCGGAAGCATGGAATCCTAGTGCCAAATTATTTGAGATCAAGACTTGATCGGGGAATCCGCGCGAATCATATTGGCTGCACGTTCAACCAGCGAAAGGAGGTGATCCGATGTCTCATGGTTCAGCAGAGGGGTCGGTCAAGTCCGTTCGGGAGCTGAAAGCCTAGATCTTTCAAAGGCTTCCGGGCAGTCGGCTTCCGGCCGCTGACCATGTGAAAAGGCCGTCGGGAACCATCCCGGCGGCCTTTCGCTTGTCCGGGGAGGAGAAGGAACATGGACGGACCCGAAGCGACCGGGAAGGGAGGCGGCCAAGGCCATCCGCTGCCGGCAAGCAGCGAAGCGCGCGAGGGCGAGATCCCCGAGCATCTGGTCCGCGAGAAGGGCCATGGCGACGACGCTGCCGCGCCCGCCAATCCCTCGGACGAGCGGATCGCGCCGGACGGCGAGCCCTATGAGGCGGAACCCGGCAAGCGCTGACCCGAGGCGCTGCCAGGGAACTGTTCGCGCGCTCGCGTGTCTGTTACGCTGCAGATACGAATATCACGGAGATCAATATGGCCAAGAAACAGACTGGCGGAGCACAGGCCGGCGCCGGCGCCTCCGCCGACAGAATCCCCGACGCTCTGCGCGAGGCCGGCCGGCGCGCCGCCGAGCTCGCCCGCAACCCGGTCGCGCGCGGCCTGCTCGTCGCCGGGCTCGCAACCGCGGCCGCGGCGCTCGCCGCGAACAAGAATGTCCGCGAAACCGCCAAGAAGAATGCGCGCCGCGCCCAGGACGCGGCCGAAGCCGCCGCCGACGCGGCGGCCGACAGCGCGAACCGGATCGGCGCGGCGATGATCGACGCGGCGACCGAGGCGGTGCGCCGGATGATGGGCGACACCGGGGCCGCGCCTGCCGACGCCTCGGCGCCCGCGGCGGCGCCAGCGAAGCCGGCGGGCAGGGCCGCGTCCGGCGGCGCGGCGAAGAAGCCGGCCAAGGCGAACGCCGCAGCCAGGCCGGCCGCGAAGGCCGCCAGGGCGCCGAAGGCGAGCAAGCCGGCCGCCTCTCCCAGGGCAGCGAAGCCCGCGGCCGCGCCCAAGGCGGCGAAAGCGCCGGCCGCCAGGAAACCGCGCGCGAAGAAGTGACTGCCGCACTGCGGCAAAAAGAAAGGGGCGCTCCGCGAGGAGCGCCCCTTCTTCATTCGGCCTGACCGGAGTCTAGAGCTGTTGATCTGATTGCATCAGATCAACAGCTCTAGGTTCTTGTTCTGCCGCGATTTCCGAGTCGTCAGATCATTCAATCTGACTGGAAATCGCTCTAACGGCAGCGTGCCCGCTCGCTGTCGCGCTGGATCGCGCGGCCGGCAAGCGCGCCGGCGACGGCGCCGACGATCGTGCCGGTGGTGTGGTTGCGGCCGCCGTCGATCGCGCGGCCGACCAGGGCGCCGGCGGCGCCGCCGACGATCAGGCCGGTCGTGCCGTTGGAGCGGCGGCAATAATAGCGGCCGTTGCGCCCGCGCCAGGTCGGCCCGGTATAATAGCCGTTGCTGTCGTAATAGCGGCTGTAGCGCTGCGCCTGGGCGGTATCGATCGGCACCGCGAAGGTGGCCGGAATGGCCATGGCGGTCGCCGAGGCGGCAAGGATGAGCTTACGCATCTGACTTCTCCCTTTTGCGCGAAATTCGATTGGACCAACGCGCCCGCAATGCGGCGAGTTTCATTAACCTGAAACAACGATCGGGTCACCCGCCGGCAAGGCCGGCTGGACGAGGCCGCGCACCGCCCGTAGAGCCGGCACGCAACAGCCTCGAAAGGCATGAAGTTGGCGAATGTGACCGTCATTGGCGGCCAGTGGGGCGACGAGGGCAAGGGCAAGATCGTCGACTGGCTCGCGAGCCGCGCCGACGTCGTCGTCCGCTTCCAGGGCGGACACAATGCGGGCCATACCCTGGTCGTCGGCAACCAGACCTACAAATTGTCGCTGCTGCCCTCGGGCATCGTCGGCGGCACCCTCTCGGTGATCGGCAACGGCGTTGTCCTCGATCCCTGGGCGCTGAGGGACGAGATCGGACGGCTCCGGGAGCAGGGCGTCGAGATCGGCCCGGACAAGCTCCAGATCGCCGACACCTGCCCCCTCATCCTTCCTTTCCACCGCGACCTCGACGCACTGCGCGAAGACGCCTCGGGCGCCGGCAAGATCGGCACCACCCGGCGGGGCATCGGCCCGGCCTATGAGGACAAGGTCGGCCGCCGTGCGATCCGGGTCTGCGACCTCGCCCATCTCGGCGAGCTCGGCCCGCAGCTCGACCGGATCTGCGCGCATCACGATGCGCTGCGCGCCGGATTCGGCCAGCCTGGCATCGACCGCGAGGCGCTGCTCCGCGAGCTCGGCGAGGTCGCGGAAACGGTGCTGCCTTATGCGCGGCCGGTCTGGAAGACCCTGCACGAAGCAAGGGCGCGGGGCCGGCGGATCCTGTTCGAGGGCGCGCAGGGCGTGCTGCTCGACGTCGACCACGGCACCTATCCGTTCGTGACCTCCTCGAATACGGTGGCGGGGACGGCCGCCGCGGGCACCGGCCTCGGCCCGTCCGCGGCCGGGTTCGTGCTCGGCATCGTCAAGGCCTACACGACCAGGGTCGGCTCGGGCCCCTTCCCGACCGAGCTGGAGGATGCGGTCGGCCAGCGGCTCGGCGAGCGCGGCCATGAATTCGGCACCGTCACCGGGCGCAAGCGCCGCTGCGGCTGGTTCGACGCGGTGCTCGTCCGCCAGTCGATGGCGGTGGCGGGGGTGACCGGCATCGCGCTCACCAAGCTCGACGTGCTCGACGGGCTGGACGAGATCCGCATCTGCACCGGCTACGGCCTGCGCGGGGAGACGCTCGACCATCTTCCCGCGCACGCCGCGGACCAGGCGGCGGTCGAGCCGATCTACGAGGCGATGCCCGGCTGGCCGGAATCGACCGCCGGCGCGCGCAGCTGGCGGCAGCTGCCCGCCCAGGCGATCAAATATATCCGCCGCATCGAGGAATTGATCGCCTGCCCCGTCGCCCTGGTTTCGACCAGCCCCGAGCGCGAGGACACGATCCTGGTGCGGGACCCGTTCGCGCATTGAGCTCCTCTCCCCCGGCGGGGCTACGGGATTCACACATCCGTGGTCGTAGTTTTAGATCAATCACTTAGGGTCATTCGTCATTCCCGCGAAAGCGGGAATCCAGGCAGCCTAAGTGACTGATATCAGCTTCGTTCTGGATTCCCGCTTTCGCGGGAATGACGAAC
>JAFAZM010000358.1 GCA_019239785.1 Sphingomonadaceae bacterium | reverse complement strand
CGCGCCGGTCGCGCCAGCCGTCGGCGACGTCGGAGCGCGACACTGCGGTGACGTAGCGAGGCTTGCCGTCCTGCACCGCCATGCCGTTCAGGTGGCAGCGGTCCTCCGCCGCCAGCCGGCTGACGAAGGGCGGGCGCCACAGGGGCCGGAAGCTCGCCTCCTCGCTGATCGTCGCCAGGCAGTTGAAGGCGGTGGCGACGAAGATCGGCCCGGTGATGCCGTCGCCGGTCTCCCCGACACCGATGTCGTGAATGTCGATCCTGCCCGTGACCCTTCCCTCGCGCGGCACGAAGCGGCGATCGGCGCCGCGTTCGGTCCGCGCGCCTTGAGCCAAGTCGTTGCGGAATCTCCAGAGGACCGACTTGCCGCTGGTCCAAAGCTCGGTGCCGTCGGTCCACAGGCCCTGGCAATGGTCGATCATGCGCTCGTGCGCGCGCAGGCCGCCGTCCGGCTTGCGCCCGATCAGGAACAGGCGGCCGGCCTGGTAGGTGGTCAGCGCCAGGCTCACGCCGCGTTCGGCCAGCCAGGCCGCGAAGCCCTGCGAGGTCATGATCGTCCGGTCCGAGGACGAGGAGGTGCTGGGGGGCGAAGCGGCCATGCCAGCGCATGTCCCCCAGTTGCGCGCGCCGATCAAGCCGCGAGATGGCTGGGCAGGGAGCGATCGCCTGCCCGAGGATCCGGCCGGCAGAAGCCGAAGCCTTTCATTTAGGACGGATATTTTCGGGGGGCGATGGACTCTCGGCCGGGAAGATGGAACCATGCTCCAACCGGCGTGCCGTTCGGCCAGGATTCGGCTCTCCCGGAACGGGGATTAGATCAGATGCCCAGACCTGCATGCACGCGCGCCTGCGTCGGACATATCGTGGCTTCGGCGCACGCACCTCTTCCCCGGCCCGGCCATCCGTCTCATCGGAGACCGGACCATGCGTAAGCGGGTCAACACCACCGGGAACGAGGATATGTCGGTCTTCGGGCGCGCGCTTGACCAGTCCGACATTCCTATCCGGATCGCTGCCGAAGCTGCCGGACCGGTGTGCGCCGTCGCCGAGACCGGCCTGCTCGATCCAAGCCCACCGGTGGCCGAGACGAACCACGCGCCGACCCTGAGCGGCCTCAGCCCGACGCTGACGTTCGCCGAAAATGCGGTGAACGCCGCGCCCGCTTTGCTCGATGCGAACGTGACCTTCAGCGATGCCGACGAGAATCTCGCCGGCGGCAGCCTCACCGTGACGGGCCTGCTCGGCGAGGACCGGGTCGCGATCTTGAACGAGGGAACCGGCGCGGGCCAGATCGGCGTGTCTGGCACGGACGTCACCTATGGCGGCACCATCATCGGCAGCTTCGCCGGCGGGACCGGCAGCACCTTCACGGTGACCTTCACTGCCGCCGCGACCTCCGCTTCGGTCGAGGCTTTGATCGAGCATCTCACTTATGCGAACGCCAGCGACACGCCGAGGGCGTCGCACCCGCTGGCCATCGATGTCACCGATGCGTTGGGGGCCGACATCATCTCGCCCGGGCTGATGGCTTTCCACGCGGTCGGCGGCGCGGCCAACCCGCTGAACGGCGTGGACGTCGGCTTCCTCTCGACGCCCTGCTTCGGCGACCTGGACGGCGACGGCGATCTCGATCTCGTGTCCGGCAATAGCGTCGGCACGATCGTGGCCTGGCGCAACGACGGCGGCACCTTCACCCAGCTGACCGGCGCCGCCAATCCGTTCAACGGCTTCGACGTCGGCAACGCGAGCACGCCCGCCCTGGTCGACCTCGACGGCGACCATGACCTCGATCTCGTCGTCGGCGAGATCAACGGCCACCTCTCCGCCTGGCGCAACGACGGCGGCACCTATGTCGCGCTCACCGGCGCCGCCAATCCGTTCGACGCCTTCACGTTCGGCCAGCGTGCACACCCGGTCTTCGTCGATCTCGACGGCGACAGCGACCTCGACGTCGCGGTCGGCTTCGACGGCGCCATCTCCTACCTGCAGCGGAACGGCAACAGCTTCACCCAGCTGACCGGCAGCGCCAACCCGTTCAACGGCATCTACGTCGGCAACGCCAAGCCCGCCTTCATCGACCTCGACCATGACGGCGACCTCGATCTGGTCCTCGGCGCCGGCATCGGGGTCAACGTCTATCGCAACGACGGCGGCACCTATGTGCGCACCTCCGACGTCGCCTTCCCGACCAGCGGCTTCTACACCTTCGAGGCGCCTGCCTTCGCCGACCTCGACGGCGACGGCGACCTCGACGCCCTGATCGGCAACCAGGGCGGCAAGTTCGACTATTTCGAAAATGCCGGCATCCCGGTCATCGTCAACGTCGTGAGCGAGGCCGAGACGACCGCCGCCGACAGCTATGACGGCACCGAGGACACGGCGCTCGTCGCCGATGCGGCGTCCGGCGTCCTGGCCAACGACACGACCGGGGAGACGGGGCATACAGCCATTCTCGTGGCCGGGCCGCTCCATGCGGCGTCGTTCACGCTCAATCCGGACGGCAGCTTCAGCTACACGCCCAATTCCAATTTCAACGGCGGCGACAGCTTCACCTACAAGGTCAATGACGGCGCCGACAGCAACATTGCGACCGTCAGCCTGAACGTCGCGGCCGTCAACGACGCGCCGGCCTTCACCGGCCTGGACGGCACGCCGAGCTTCACCGAGGGCGGCCCGGCGGTCGTGCTCGACAGCAATGCGACGGTCAGCGATCCGGAGCTCACCGGCAGCAATTATGCCGGCGCGTCGCTGACCCTGGCGCGCTCCGGCGGCGCCGTCGCCGAGGACGTGTTCGGCGGCACCGGCGGCGCCGGGCTGACCCTCTCGGGCGGCAATGCAAGCGTCAACGGGACCACCATCGGCACCTTCACCCAGGTCGGCGGCACGCTGACCATCACCTTCAACGCGAGCGCGACCCAGGCTCTGGTCAACCAGGCGCTGCAGGGGATCACCTACAGCAACAGCAGCGACACGCCGCCGGCGAGCGCGACGATCGCCTACACGTTCAACGACGGCAATGCGGGCGCCCAGGGCTCAGGCGGCGCACTCAGCGGCACCGGCTCGGTCACCGTCTCGATCACCGCCACCGACGATCCGTCGGTCGCGAACAACGACAGCGGCTCGACCAACGAGAATGCGACGGTGAACATCAACGTCGTCGCCAATGACAGCGACCCCGACGGACCCCCGCCGGCGGTGGCGAAGGTCAACGGAACGGCGATCTCGGTCGGCTCGCCGGTCGTCCTCCCCTCGGGCGCGGTGGTCTCGCTCAACCTCGACGGCACCCTGACCTACGATCCCAACGGCCAGTTCAACACCCTGACCTCGACCGCGTCGGGCGAGACCGGCGCAGTGAACACCTCGGCGCCGGACAGCTTCACCTACACGCTGAGCGGCAGCCCGCAGCCAACGGCCACGGTCAACATCACCGTGAACGGCGTCGTCTCCGCCCAGGATCATCTCGAGGGAGATGCGACCGACAACACGATCACCGGCACGCCGGCGGGCGACTATTTCGACCTGAGCCAGGGCGGCAACGACACGGCGCTCGGGCTGGGGGCCAATGACGGCTTCTATTTCGGCGCGGCGTTCAACGCGCTCGACCATGTCGACGGCGGCGCCGGAAACAACGACCAGATCGGCCTGCAGGGTAATTATGCCGGCGGCAACGCTTTGGTCCTGGGGGCGAATACGATCACCAACGTCGAGGCGATCGTGCTGCTGCCCGGCGCCGGCTTCAACTACGACATCACGACGAACGACGGCAATGTCGCCGCTGGCGGCCTCCTGAAGGTGCAGGGGACCCAGCTCGGGGCCGGGGAAAGCTTCCGGTTCGACGGCTCGAACGAGCATGACGGCAGCTTCATCGTCTACGGCCATCAAGGCATCGACATATTGATCGGCGGCGACGGCAATGACGGCTTCTATTTCGGCCCGGGCGGCTTCGAGTCCGGCGACATCGTCGACGGCGGTGCGGGCAACAACGACCAGCTGGGGCTCGACGGCAGCTACGGCGCCTTCGGCCCGGCCTTCGAGCTCAGCGGCGGCGACATCACCAATATCGAGGTGATCGTGCTGCTGCCGGGCCCGTCGGGGAGCCCGAACACGTTCAACCTCACCACGAACGACACCCTGGTCGCCGCCGGCCAGACGATCACCATCTTCGGCCTGCAGGTGACCACCAACATCGCCTTCGACGGCTCGCACGAGCATGACGGCGCCTTCAAGATCTACGGCGGCAGCGGCAGCGATCTCTTCACCGGCAGCACCGGCAACGACTGGATCTTCGGCGGCGGCGGCGGCGACCTGCTGACCGGCGGCGCCGGCAGCGACACTTTCTATTATGACGATCCGAGCCAGTCGACGAGCGTTGGCTATGACAAGATCTTCGGCCTCGACGACAATGTCGACAAGATCGACCTGCCGTTCGCGGTGACCGGGTTCGCGGCGCCGACCTCGGGCAATCTGAGCACCGCCAGCTTCGATACCGACCTCTCCACCGCAATGGCCGGCCTCACCAGCCACCAGGCGGGGATGTTCACCGCGACCAGCGGCGACCTCAATGGCCACACCTTCCTGGTCGTCGACGGGAACGGCACCGCCGGCTATCAGGCGGGAAGCGACTATGTGATCGAGATCGTCACCCCGGTCACGCCCCTCGACAGTCCAGCGATCTTCGTCTGAGGACGCGAGCCCGCGGCCGCGCCTGACCCGATCTAGCCCGCAAAGGCCCGCTCGAACGCGCGCGCACCGGCGGGGCTGAAGCGCAGCACCCTGCCCTCCTCGCGGCGCAGCCAGCTTTGTTCGGCCATCAGCTCGAGCAGGGCCGCGCCGAGCGCGCCGCCGAGATGACCGCGCCGCTCGCTCCAATCGAGACAGAGCCGGCAGAGGGGGCGCCGCGCCTGCTCCAGCGCGTCGAGGTCGACGCCCAGGCCCGCGAAGAAGATACGGCCCGCCTCGGTGAGCGCGATCTCCTCCTCGCCCGTCACCAATTGTCTGCGGCGAAGCGCCTCGAGCAGAGCGACGCCGCGCGCGCCGGCGAGATGGTCATAGCAGATCCGCGCCTCGCGCAGCGCGGCGTCGCGCGGCCCGGTCCGCACCCGCACCGCGCCGGTGCGCTGCGCCAGCCCCATCAGGGCCTCCAGCGTCTCGGCGACGTCGGGACCGGACAGGCTGAAATAGCGGTGGCGGCCCTGCTTGCGCACCGCCAGCAGCCCTGCCTCGACCAGCCGCGAGAGATGACCGCTCGCGGTCTGGAGGGTCGTTCCGGCCGCCCCCGCGAGCTCGCTCGCGGTCAGGGCGCGGCCGTCTATCAGAGCGGTCAGCATGTTGGCGCGCCCCGGATCGCCGATTAGGGCGGCGATGGAGGCGATGAGCGGTCCGTCGTTCATGGTTCGGCCTTAGCCGAAGCATCGTCGTCGCGCAATCGGCTAGCGATCCGGACGTCACGAGACGGAGGCCCGCACATGATCACCTGCTTCATCCGCTACGAGATCGAACCGCACGGCCGCGAGGCATTCGAGGCCTATGCCCGCGCCTGGGGCCAGGCGATCCCGCGCTGCGGCGCCGATCTGGTCGGCTATTTCGCGCCGCACGAAGGCTCGGCGACGATCGCCTACGGAATCTATTCGATCGAGAGCCTTGCGGCCTACGAAGCCTATCGCACGCGGCTGCGCGACGATCCCGCCGCCCGCGAGAGTTTCGCCTTCGCGCAGCGGGAGCGCTTCATCCGCAGCGAGGATCGGCTGTTCCTCAAGCTGGCTTCGGCGCCGCACGCGAAGCGGCCATGATGGCAATCATCTTCGAATTGTGGCCGGCCGAGGGACAGGCGGACGATTATCTCGCCCTCGCCGCCGCGCTGAAGAAAGAGCTCGAGCGGATCGACGGCTTCGTCTCGATCGAGCGATTCCGCTCGCTAGTGGAGCCGGGCAAGCTGCTGTCGCTTTCCTTCTTCCGGGACGAGGCGGCGGTGCAAGCGTGGCGCAACCTGCCGGATCACCGGGCGGCGCAGGCAAGCGGCCGGAGCGTCATCCTCGCCGACTACCGGCTGCGAGTCGCCGGGGTGGTGCGCGATTACGGCAAGACGGTTCGCGACGAAGCGCCGCAGGACAGCCGGCAGGCGCACGGCTGAACGCTGGCGAAGCGGGTCTTCCGCCTGCTATCATGCCCGCAGGACAAGGAGCCCCAGCCATGACCGACCTCATCTTCTACACCAATCCGCAGTCCCGCGGCCGCATCGCGCGCTGGATGCTCGAGGAGACCGGCGCGACTTATGAGACCGTCGTGCTCGGCTATGCCGATTCGATGAAGAGCGCCGACTATCTGGCGATCAATCCGATGGGGAAGGTACCGGCGATCAGGCACGGCGACACGGTGGTCACCGAAGGCGCGGCGATCTGCGCCTATCTGGCCGACGCCTTCCCGGCCGCCGAGCTGGCGCCGCCGCCGTCGAGCCGGCTGCGCGGGACCTATTATCGCTGGCTGTTCTTCGCCGCGGGGCCGGTCGAGGCGGCGATCACCGACCGCGCGCTGAAGGTCGAGCCGAACGAGGAGCAGCAGCGCTTCGTCGGCTATGGCAGCTTCGAGGCGACGATCGACGCGCTGGAGCAGGCGCTGCGGCCGGGGCCGTATATCTGCGGCGATCAGTTCACCGCGGCGGACGTCTATGTCGGCTCGCAGATCGGCTTCGGGATGATGTTCGGGACGATCGAGAAAAGGCCGATCTTCGAGGACTATTTCGGCCGGCTGCAAAGCCGCCCGGCGGCGGCGCGGGCGCGGGAGATCGACGACGGGCTGATCGCGGCCCAACAGGCGCAGGCGCCGCAGCAAGCGCAGCCGGCGTAAGTCAGCGTCACCCCGGCGAAGGCCGGGGTCTCGTGACGAGAAGTCTCGGCGGGTCTCCACGAGATCCCGGCCTTCGCCGGGATGACGAATGGTCAGGCTACGCCCAGATTGTCCGGAACGGTCGTCGCCGGATCGGCGGCGCGGCGGTAGCCCCAGTCGGTGCTGATCGTCCGGCCGGTACGGCCCGCCTCCAGGATGGCGAGCATCAGCTTCACGTCCTGCATGCCTTCGGCGCCGTCGGCGACGATCGGCAGATTGTCGGTGATCGCCATGCAGAAATGGTCCATCTCGCGGGCGAACTGGTCGATCGGAGACCATTGGATCACGCGGTCGCGGATGCGCAGGCGCTGGGCGTGATATTCCATCGACGGATCGAGCACCATCACGCCGCGGTCGCAGGTGACCTGGATGCAGTTGGTGAAGCCGTAGGAATAGGAGGTGGAGCCGTGGAACTGGGCGCCGCCGGGGAAGCGCATCGTCCAGACCACCACGTCCTCGACCTCGCGGAAGCGCGGATCGTTCGGCGGCGCATAGAGCTGGGCGCGGACCTCGACCGGCTCCTCGCCGACCAGGAAGCGCGCCGCGTTCAGCGCGTATATGCCGATGTCGAACAAAGAGCCGGAGCCGGCCAGCGCCCGGTTGAGGCGCCACTGGTCGGCCGGGTCGCGCGGATCGGTGGCGCGGCCGATATCGGCGGTGACCACCCGGACCGGCCCGAGATCGCCGTGGCGAAGCGTGCGCATCGCCGTCAGATTGTGCGGCTCGAACTGGCAGCGATAGGCGACCATCAGCTTCCGGTTCGCGGCGCGGCCCGCTGCGATCATCGCCGCGCAATCCTCGGCATTGGTCGCCATCGGCTTCTCGCAGAGCACATGCTTGCCGGCGCGGAAGGCGCGCTTGGCGAACGGACGGTGGAGCGCATTGGGAAGGACGATATAGACGACGTCGACATTCGGATCGTCGGCGATCCGGTCGAAATTCGCATAATCGTAGATGCCGCTCTCCGGCACGCCGTAGCGGGCGGCGACGCGCAGCGCCTTGTCGCGATTGCCGCTGACCAGGGCGGTGACCTTGGCGCGGCGCGCGGCGGTGAACGCGTCCATGATCTCGCCGAGCGCGAGCTTGCCGAGGCCGACCACGGCGAAGCCGAGCTGGCGATCGAGCGGCAGCGGCTCGGGGCTGCCGAGGCTCGGATCGGGTCGCCCGGCCGGGCCGCTCGGCAGCTCCTGCGCCTGCCCCGCGCCGGCGGCGCCGGCGACCAGAGCGGCGCCGGCGGCGGCGACGAACTTCCTGCGGCTGAGCGAAGACGGATCGTTCGGCATCTCGCGGCCCTCCCCCTCGTTTGGGCCATCATAGCCGCGGCCGGATCGTTACGGTAGCGCTAACATCCTACATCCCGACTCCACCTTCGCAGCGCACCGGATTAGGAGCGGATCGAAGGAGAGAGAGATGGCCGACCCGATGCTGCGCGCCGCGATCGAGCTGCACGACCGCTTCACCCATGAAGGCATGGACCGCCGCCTGTTCATGACACGGCTGACCCGGATCGCCGGCAGCGCCGCAGCGGCGAGCGCCCTGCTCGGCAGCATCGCCTGCCACGCCGCCGCAGCGCCGCAGGTCGCCGCCGACGATGCGCGGGTGCGCGGCCGGGCGATCGAATGGGAGCCGCGGCCGGGCCGCCGCTATCGCGGCTATATGGTCGAGCCCGCGCAGGCGCACGGCCCGCCGCCTCTGGTCATGGTCGTCCACGAGAATCGCGGGCTGAACGAGCATATCCGCGACGTCGCCCGGCGGGCCGCGGTCGCCGGCTTCTCCGCGCTCGCGCCCGATTTCCTGAGCACGGCCGGCGGCACGCCCGACAATGACGAGGACCGGGCGCGGACGATGATCGGCGCGCTCGACCTCGGCGAGACAGCGGCCGACGGCGCGGCGACGATCCGATGGCATGCCTCGCGGGCGGGCGGCGCGCGCAAGGTGGGCTGCGTCGGCTTCTGCTGGGGCGGGGGCTGACCGACCGGCTCGCGGTGGCGGCCGGGCCGGCGCTGAAGGCGGCGGTGCCCTTTTACGGGCCGGCGCCCGATCCTTCGGAAGCGCCGCATGTGCAGGCGGCGACGCTGATCATCCTCGCCGGCCTGGACGCGCGGGTGAACGGCACCGCCCGGCCATGGGCCGAGGCGTTGCGCGCCGCCGGCAAGGACGTCACCGTCCACGAATTCCCGAACGTCGACCACGCCTTCCACAACGACACCTCGGCGGCACGCTACAATC
>JAFAZM010000229.1 GCA_019239785.1 Sphingomonadaceae bacterium | reverse complement strand
GAGAGCCTAAACGTCTCCAACGCCGCGGCGATCGCGCTCTATGCCGCGGTGGTGGCGCGCTGACTGCTAGTTCCTCCCCGGGACGGGGAAGGACCTACGAGTCTCAATCCTCCGGGGCGATCTGCACCCTCAGCCCGTCCAGCGCGTCGCTAAACTCGATCTGACAGGACAGCCGGCTATACTCGATCTTGTGATCCGAGGTGTCGAGCAGATCGTCCTCGTCGGGCTTGCGCGGGCCCACCTTGGGGAACCAGTCGGGATCGACATGAACGTGGCAGGTCGCGCAGGAGCAGCAGCCGCCGCAGAGCGCGAGCAGCTCGTCGAAGCCGTTGTCGCGGATATTCTCCATCACGCTCCAGCCGGGACGGCCTTCGATCGTGCGTTCGGCGCCGTCGCGCGTGACGATGGTGAGTGTGGGCATGGGCCTCTTTGATGCGTAGAAAGAAGATGCGTTCCCGCCGCCCTATGCTAGGCGCCGTCCTTTAGCGCAAGGCGGGAGCTTCATGGGGATCAGCAGGGAAGATCTGGAAACATCTTTGCTGGCGCTCGGCGCGATCGAGCCGGCCTTCGCCGCGGCGCTCGCGCGGGTCGGCGTGCCCGAGGAGCGGACCGGCGAGCGCGGCTATGTCACCCTGCTCCGCGCGATCGTCGGCCAGCAGGTGTCCGTCAAGGCGGCGGCGGCGATCTGGGCGCGGGTCGAGGCGGCGACCGGCGGCGCTGCCGATCCGGCGAACATGGCCAGGACGAGCGACGAGGATCTCCGCGCCGCCGGTCTTTCCCGCCAGAAGATCGCCTACGCCAAGAGCCTGGCGGATGAGGTGCTTTCCGGCCGGCTCGATTTCGACAACCTCCCTGCCGACGATGAGGAGGCGATCGCCCATCTGACCGCGGTCAAGGGGATCGGCCGCTGGACCGCGGAAATCTATCTGCTGTTCGCGGAAGGCCGCCCCGACGTCTTCCCGGCCGGGGACCTCGCCGTGCAGATCGAGATCGGCGTGATCATGGGGATGGACGCGAAGCCGACCGAGAAGGCGATCCGCGCCCTTGCCGAAGCCTGGCGCCCGCACCGCGGCGCCGCGGCGGTGTTCGCCTGGCACCACCGGCGGGCCGGGGCGCCGATCGTCTGACGCCGGCAGATTCGCCCGCGGCGTCGGACCTGTCCGCTTACGGACAGCCGAGACCGTTTCCGGACGATCCCGACCGTTCGACGGGCATTTCCCGGAGAGGGGAAAGCCTGGCCCGGGGCTTGCATGGCGAAGCGCGTCCTTTCGGTGGGAGAGAGATGATGCGCCTTCGCCTGCTTGCCGCAATCGCAGCACTCGCGCTCGTCCCGGGCGGTTCCGCCTGGGCCGAGTCGACGCCCGACGTCCAGGTCCCCGCAAGCCTTGCCTGGCGGATCCAGCCGAGCCAGCGGGACGACGGCAAGGTGCAGTTCGAGCTCAGCTACCGCTCCGCCCATTCCAACGTCCAATATGGCCACGACCTCGACCTTGTCGAGCTGCAGGGGCTCGACCGTGCCGCGCTCGACGGGAACGGCAATGCGCCGGTGCATTTCCGGCTGGTCCGCGACGCCGGCAGCTTCGACTGCGAGGGCGCGGCCTGGCACGGCAGCGGCACCGGCAGCTGCCGCTTCGCGCCGGGCGCCGACTTCGCCGCCGAACTGGCGCGGGGCGGCTACGGCCAGGCGAACGACGTCCAGCTCTTCCTCCTCGCGCTGAACGACATCGGCCGGGCCTACATCCGGACGCTCGCGCAGCAGGATTATGCCCGGCCCAATGTCGAGGAGCTGGTCGCGGCTGGCGAGCATGGCGTCGGCCTTCGCTATCTGACCGAGATGGGAGCGCTCGGCTATCATGTCGGCACGCTGGCGGCCTTGATCCGGATGCGCGACCATGGCGTCGGCCCGGACTATATCAGGAGCGTGGTGGCGGCGGGCCTCAGCGACCTGCCCCCGGAGACGCTCGTGCGAATGCGGGACCATGGCGTCTCGGCCTCCTATATCGGCGAGCTTCGCCGGCTCGGCTATGGCGGGCTCGGCGTCGAACGGCTGATCGCGCTGCGCGACCACGGCATCAGCGCCGACTATGTCGGGGCGCTGTCGCGAAGCGGGCTCAGCGGGCTCTCGCTCGAGGATCTGGTCCGCCTCCGCGATCACGGCGTCACCGCCGATTACGTCGCCGGCCTGCGCGGTGCGGGCTATGCGCATTTCGGTCCGGCCGACATCGTCCGGTTGCGCGACAACGGCATCACCAGCGACTTCGCCCGCCGCGCCGGCGCCGGCGGCAGCGTCTCGGTGGACGAGCTTATCCGCATGCGCAACGGCGGCTGAGGGCGTCGCTTGTTTAGCAAGCCGGGTCACGACTATGTTGCGAGCCGTCGATCGCTCTTTTTTTGATAGCCGGGATAGAAGCCGTGACCGTCCACGATCCGCGCAAGATCGGTCGCTTGGCGCGCGAGCATTTCAGCAGTGCCCTTATGTCCGACACGAAGTGGCGAAAGCTGCTGACGGCAATTGCGACGGCCGGCCTACCCCTCAACCACGCGACCGTGAAGTTCATCGATGTCGTGGAGCCGCGCGTTCTCCGCTTTCCTCCAAGCCTCGATTGCCACCCAGCTTATATGGACACCATTGAATTCGGCCCGGTCGAGTTGCGTGCAATCGAATGGCTGGATTTCCCCGTCGACATCGAAGCGGTCGCCCGGCCGCTGGGCAGGTTTCCTCTCGAGATCATCGCCGGGGGAATGCGCGTCGTCGGCTATCGCCCCTGAGAGCCCTATGCCGCCGTGGCGCTGACCACGGCACGGCGATATACCGGCCGAAGAGACGGGGCGGAGGCGAGCGCATGATCAGTGATTTCACCCCCGGCGACTGGGTGCTCGGCCAGTGGCAGGGCGGCCGCTTCTGGTTTCCCGGCGTCGTCCATTCGCTCGGCGAGGACGGCTCGGTCGCCATCCAATATGACGACGGCACCAGCGAGATCAGGCCGGCCAGCCAGGTGAAACGCTACGACTGGACGGTCGGCTCGCGGATCGACGCGATCTGGTCGGGCGACGGGCAATGGTATGCGGCGACGATCCTCGAGGCGGATCCGAACGGTGCCAACCTCAAGGTGCGGTTCGACGACGGGATAGAGGAGGAGACGGTGACCGGGCGGTGCAGGTCGGAATAGGACCCGCACTGTCATCCCGGCGAAAGCCGGGATCTCAGAACGAGAAATCTCGGCGAGTCTCCGTGAGACCCCGGCCATCGCCGGGGTGACGTGATAGGAATCAGGTATCTCGGTGGTCCGCCACAGGACCATTGTCCCGTGACGTCGATCAGGCTCGGCTGCGCCGACCTGTCGGCCGGGCCGGCCTGCTCCGCGGCGCAAGCCTGAGGGCTTGCGCGCGGGGCGGCTAGCGCTGCTGCGCGCTCGGCCGGATCGGCGGACGCCCCGAGGCGGCGGCGCCCACCGTCTCATGATACCAGCCGACCAGATCGTCGTGCATCTGGGTCAGCGTCTGCGGGTTGAGATAGACCATGTGGCCGGACTGGTAGTAGCGGAAGCTGACGTTGCGCTGGAGCTGCTCGTCGAGCAGCATGTGCGAGACGTCGAACTCGGTGCCGAAGAACGGCGTCGCCATGTCGTAATAGCCGTTCAGGAAGATCACCTTCAGATAGGGGTTGGTCCGCATCGTGTAAGCGAGGTCGACCGCGGTGTTGGGCGAGGTCTGCGGCTGGCGCGAGCCGGGCGCGCGGTGCTGCCAGTCCCAGCGCCAGTCGTCGCCGCGCGCCGAGATCCGGTAGGGCATCTCGCTGTGATAGCCCAAGGTGCGGCCGGAATAATCCATGAAGCTGGAGATGAAGGCGCCGGAGATCGCGGTCGAGGCGGGATCGTCGGGCGGGCTGTCGGCATTGGCGTCGCCGGGCGTCAGCAGATAGCGCGAGTCGAGCCGGCCGACGACCAGCCGCCGGTCGCGCAGCAGCTCGGTCTCGAAATGGGAGAGGTCGACGCGCAGGTCGGCTCGCAGGATATAGTCCGCGCCGATCCCGATATAGGCCGACATCTGCCGCGCGATCGCCTCCTTCTCGGCCTGCGGCAGGCTCGAGCCGCGGGCGAGCGCCGCCGCATAGGGGCCGCTGGCGAAGGCGCGCACCTCGGCGAGGAAGGCTTCGAGGTCCGCGGGCCGGTTCTGCAGCCGGTTGTGGTACCAGGCGGTGGCGGCATAGCTCGGCAGCAGGGTCAGGTAATTCTGATCGTAGCCGGGCTGGCGCACACCGTAGTTCAGGATCGACGAGAGATAGACGATGCCGTTGAGGCTGAGCCCGCGCTCCTCGAGCAGGGCCGCGACGGCGCCGTTGCGCAGCGTGCCGTAGCTCTCGCCGAACAGGAATTTGGGCGAGGTCCAGCGATTGTTGAGGGTGACGTAGCGCTGGACGGCGCGGGCGAAGGCGTCGGCATCCTGGTCGACGCCCCAGAAATCGCGGCCGGTCTTCTCGCCCAAGGGCCGCGACCAGCCGGCGCCGACCGCATCGACGAAGACGAGGTCGGTCGCGTCGATCAGCGAATCCGGATTGGCGCCGAAGCCGTAGGGCGCAGGTCGGATATATTCGGGATTGGCGGTGGTGACGCGGACCGGCGCGAAGCTGCCCATGTGCAGCCACACCGTCGCCGAGCCCGGTCCGCCATTGTAGAAGAAGGTGACCGGCCGGCTGCCCGGCGCGGCGCCGTCGCGGGTATAGGCGGTGTAGAAGATCGAGGCGGTTGGCTTTCCGTCGTCGTCGCGGATGGTGAGCGTGCCTGCAGTGGCGGTATAGGCGACCCGCTCGCCGCTGCGCAGGGTCACCGCGCCGTGGCTGACCGCATCATGCTCGTCGACCGGCGGGCGGACCCAGGCCTCCTCGACGTCGGCGACCAGGGCATCGCGATGGGCATTGGGGTTCGGCGCGCGCGGCGAGGCGGGGGCGTCCCGGCCGCGCGGGGCGTCCTGCGCGGCGGCGGCGGTGGTGACGAGAAGGAAAGCGGCGGCGGCAAGGGCAAGGCGCATCGACTCGGATCTCCGGCTGGAAGCGCGGTTCCTCTGCCAAGCCGGGGCGGTGCTGGCAATCTGGGCGATGAACGGGGGTGAACCTCGGTCCTCCCCCTCTCCCGCTTGCGGGAGAGGGGGAGGGTGAGGATCTTGCGAAGCGAAGCTTCGCGCGCTGCCTGCGGCAGCGCTTGTTTTTTTCGGCGGCTGCTCCGCCACGGCACCATTGTGCCGTGACGTCGATCAGGCTGGGCCTCGCCCACCCGTCGGCCGGCCGGGGCTGCTCCGCAAATAAGGCGCGCCTTATTTGCGGGACGCCTTCCGGCTTACTCCGCAGCCTCTCTAAAGAACCCCGTTTCCCGCAGCAGGGGAAAGGCGTCCGGATATCCATAGTCCACCACGGCCCGCAGCCGGTACGACGCGGCGATCGGCGGGCGGCGCGGCGGAACGGAGGCAGGCGGGATGATCCGCGGGCGCCCCTGCGGGCGGCGGACGACCATGTCGCGGAACCATTCGCCGACATAGGTGCCGTCGAAGCGGTGCACCCGGCAGCCGACGATGCGGCCGAGCGGCGTTCCGTCCAGGTCGTAGATATTCGTCTCGAACACGAAGCCGACGGGCTCGCCGTCGGTGCTGTACACGTACATGGCCACTGAAAAAGGCTCCCCACGCGGGACGCGCAGCACTTTTGCCCCACCCGCGCCGCGAACCTGCCCCTTTGGCGAGCCCGTGGGAAGCGGTGACGCGCGTCGCTGCGACGACTTGTTTTCCCCGGGCGGCGGGCGGAATATAAAGCGCATGGTGCCGGGGGCGCGCCAAGTTGTTGCAGGAGCGATACAAATGAAGAGACTCGGCTTGAAGCGCACCGCCCTCGCCGCGGCGCTGGCGCTGGCCGCCCCCGCCGCCGCCCAGAACGGCAGCGCGGACCAGGGCACGACGACCACGATCACCAGCAGCCCGTCCGCGCCGAAGACGACGACGGCGCCGCCGGTGACGACGCCAGCCAATCCGGCGCCGCCGACGACCACCGCAGTGCCGGTCACGGTCGAGCCGCAGCAGCCCTCGGCGCCGCCGCCGCCGGTCCAGGCCGCACCACCGCCGCAGCAGCCGGTGACGATCCAGCCCGACGTCGCCTATCCCAACGGCTTCGCCGACCCGAACGACCCGTTCGCCAACGACATGGCCCTCGCCAACCGCAACCGCCCCGGCTTCCCCTGGGGCCTGCTCGGTTTGCTGGGGCTGCTCGGCCTCATTCCCCTGTTCCGCGGCAAGGACCGGGTGCGGACGGTCTATGTGGAGCGGGACGACACGCCGCGGCGGGTGGTGCGGGAGCGGATCGAGGAGGAATAGAAGAAGCTATTTCGCGCGAAGGACACAAAGGAGCGCGAAGGGCGCGAAGGCGCCTTCGTTTGCCGCTTCCGAACGGTGACCAGGCCCCAGACCTCTTCGCGTCCTTCGCGCGAATAACCTTCCTTCTTACTTCGCGTCGACCAGGACGATCTCGGCGTCCTCCAGCGCCTTGATCGTCACCGTCGCCTCGCCGGTGACGGCGACGCCGTCGCGCGGTTCGGCGCGGACGCCGTTCACCTCCATCGGGCCCTCGATCGCGACCAGATAGACGTGGCGCGAAGGATCGAGCTGCAGCTCGGCCGTCTCACCCGCGGCCAAAGTCGCGCCCATCACGCGGGCCGCGGCCTGGATCTTCAGCGCCTCGGCATCGCCATCGAAGCCGCTCGCCAAGGTGACGAAGCGGCCGGAACGGTCGGCCTTCGGGAATTTCGCCGCGCCCCAGTCGGGCTGCGCGCCCGGCCGATCGGTCTGCACCCAGATCTGGAACAGGGTGGTCGCCTCGTCCTCCAGATTATATTCGGCGTGGCGGACGCCGGTGCCGGCGCTCATCACCTGGACGTCGCCGGCCGCGGTGCGGCCCTGATTGCCCATCGAATCCTGATGGGTGATCGCGCCGCTGCGGACATAAGTGATGATCTCCATGTCGCGGTGCGGGTGCGGCGGGAAGCCGGACTTGGCGGCGATCCGGTCGTCGTTCCAGACCCGGATCGCGCCCCAGCCCATCCGCGCCGGATCGTAATAATCGGCGAAGGAGAAATGGTGGCGGGCGTTCAGCCAGCCATGGTCGGCATGGCCGAGTGACTCGAATTTGCGGATGTCGATCATGAGAGTCTCCTTAATCCTCCCTGTGTGCGAAGCATATGGAGAGGGGGACCGCACGAAGTGCGGTGGAGGGGCTTGCTGGGTCCGAATTCCCCCTCCACCATGCTTCGCATGGTCCCCCTCCCCATCGCCTGCGGCGACAGGGAGGAAATATTGGTCTGTTACGCCGCGAGCTTCAGGGTCTCGCCGGCGAAGAGGCCGAGCGCTTCGGTGGCTTCGGCGATCGCGGCCTCGGCGGCTTCCGGACCGAAGGCGAGCTTCTCGGCGCGGATGAAGGTGACGTCGTCGAGCCCCAGGAAGCCGAGCAGGACGCGCAGGTGCGGCTCCTGGCCGTCGAAATTCGCGGCCGGGCCGTCGCTGTAGAAGCCGGCGCGGCTCTCGATCACCAAGGTCTTCTTCCCCTTCAGCAGGCCCTCCGGCCCTTCCGCAGTGTAGCGGAAGGTGACGCCGGCGCGCGCGACATGGTCGAACCAGGCTTTGAGCGTCGAGCTCATGCCGAAATTGTACATCGGCGAGGCGATCACGACGATGTCGGCCGCCTGCAGCTCGGCAACGAGCGAATCGGACAGCGCGCGGGCCGCGAGCTCGGCTTCGGTGACCGGCTCGCCCTTGATCGCGGCGACGGTCTCGGAGGTGAGGTGCGGCAGCGGATTGGCGCCGACGTCGCGCAGCACGACATGGGCGGCCGGATCACCCTCGCGCACGCGGTCGACCAGGGTGGCGGCAAGGCCGCTGGAGACGGAGGCATCGCCATTGGCGCTGCTGGCAACGACGAGGATGTTGGTCATTTCGATTCCCCTTGGAAAAGGTTGCGGGAACCGATTTAGGCGTCGCCCAGCGTTGCCGGAAGAACGCGTTTCTGCATAGCAATGTTGCAAAAACAGCAACGCTGGAATGAGCTGCTCGTGCAAGGACCCCAGCGGTTCGGGCTGAGCCCGTCGAAGCCCTCTCGAAGAGAAGGCCTTCGACGGCTCAGGGCTAACGACTTAGGTTTGGACTCGTTCTGAAAACGAAATCTCAGCCGCCGCCCCGCACGCGCACCGGCACCCGCTCCGTGCTCAACGTCACCACCGGCGCGCCGCGGTTCGGCGCCGCGGTATAGACGGCGACCACGTCGAGCGGCTGGGTCGACTGGATCACGAAGAAGCCGGTGTAGAAAGGCGGCGGCGTGATCCCGCCGGCGGCGAGCTCGCGCAGGATCTGCAGGCAGTCGACCTCCGTCGCTTCGTCATAAGCTAGCCGGAACGGCGCGACGATTGAGGTGTGGCGGCCGGGCCGGCCGGGCTCGGCGAGCGCGACCTTGTGGACGAAGGCGACCGCTTCGTTGCCGGGATTGTGGACGTTGATC
>JAFAZM010000192.1 GCA_019239785.1 Sphingomonadaceae bacterium | reverse complement strand
GGGTCCTCGACGAACACCGCGTCCGGAAATTCGGGGAGCGGCGGCAGCGTCTCCACCGCGACCGCGGCCGCCTCGAGCGCGGCGGCGTAGGCGCGATGCTCGGCCAGCACGCCTTCATAGCTCGGCGCATCGGCGCCGGTGCGCAGGCCGTCGCCGACGCTCGGCGCCGGCGTGCGCACGATCGCATGGGCGAAGTCGAAGACGCGCCGGCTCATAAGGTCCAGATCAGCACGTCGCCGAGCGCGACCGCGGCGGCGAGCAGCATCAGCGCCCCTTTGCCGCGTTCCCTGCGGCGGACGATCAGGTGGAAGCCGCCGACGACGAACAAGGCGGCGGCGATCATCAGGATCGAAAGGACGAGAGCGCTCGGACCGGTCACCACCCGCTGATGCCACGGGGAGCGCGTTTCACAAAGCCTTAAGCGGGTCGGCGTAGAGGGGCGGCATGAGCCATATCGACCATCGCCAGTTCGAGACCGCGCTGGATCGGATCGACGTCGCCATCCTGCCCAGCCTGTCGCGGCTGCTCGACGGGGTGATCGACAGTGCCTCGCTGGCCCGGCCCGGGGTCGACGCGGAGGCCTATGCGGCGGGCCTGCGCAAAAATGCCCGGCAGGTGGAGCAGCTCACCAGGCTGATCGGCCTGGTCGCGCCGCATCAGCGCTCCGCCAACAGCTCCGCGTAAAGCGCCGCATCGACATTGCCGCCTGAGACGACGACGACGCTGCCGTCGGGCACGTCGCCGGCCTTGCCCGCGATCAAAGCCGCGAGCGCGACCGCGCCGCCCGGCTCGGCCACGATCCGCAGGTTGCGGAAGCCATAGTGCATCGCCGCCGCAACCTCCGCCTCGCTGACCGACGCCGCCCGCGCGCGGGCCTCGCGGAGCGCGCCGAAGGTCAGCGGCGAGACCAATTTCGTCTGCAGCGCGTCGCAGCGGGTCGGCGGGGCCGGCTCCTCGACCGGCACGATCCGCCCAAGCGCGAGCGAGCGGCCCATATCGTCCCATCCCTCCGGCTCGACGATCAGCACCTGGGAATCCGGCAGCGCCAGCGCGATGCCGCTCGACAGGCCGCCGCCGCCGCAGGGGACGATCGCCATCGGCGGCTGACCGCCCAGCTGCCGTTCGATCTCGACGCCGACGCTGCCCTGCCCTTCGATCACGTCGACATCGTCGAAGCTCGGCACCAGGGTCGCGCCCTGCTCTTTCGCCAGCCGGGCGCCGATCTCCTCGCGGCTCTCGGTGTCGCGGTCGAAGAAGACGATCTCGGCGCCCGCCGCGCGCGTGCCCTCCACCTTCACCGCCGGCGCGTCGTGCGGCATCACGATCGTCGCCCTTATGCCCAGCGCCTTCGCCGCCAGCGCCACCCCCTGGGCATGATTGCCGGAGGAGAAGGCGACGACGCCGCGGCCGCGCTCGGCCTCGCTGAGCAGCAGCAGCCGGTTGGTCGCGCCGCGCAGCTTGAAGCTGCCGCCCTGTTGCAGGCACTCCGCCTTGACCCAGATTCGGCGCCCTTCCCGGTCGAGCGGGAGCAAAGGCGTCTCGGTGACGATTCCGCGCAGGCGATCCGCCGCTTGCCGGACACCGTTCATCGCGGGTCGCCTATCCATCGCTCAACTCTCTGGGAAACATGGTGAATCCGTAGGTCTTTACACGGGGGGCCGGGGCCCATATATCGCTCGTCCGCAGCCCCATGGGGGACTTCCAAACCGCAAGGCTGCCTTGTCGTCAACTGCTCCCTGGAGGTCCCTTGAGTTGCACATCGATCCTCGCGCGCTGGGGCTAGCTTCGCTCCCCGCTGACGCCGCTTCCGGCGTCGCAGTCGCCATGCAGCGTCCGGTCCAGCCGGTCACGCTCATTCGTCCGCACGCCGCCCGGCGCGCCGCCCGATTCTTCGTGGAGAAGTTTCCGGGCCGCTCGCTCTATGCGGTGAAGGCCAATCCCTCGCCCGAGCTGCTGAAGCTGCTCTGGGAGGAAGGCATCACCCATTATGACGTGGCGTCGATCGCCGAAGTGCGGCTGGTCGCGGAGACTTTGCCCGAGGCGATCTCCTG
>JAFAZM010000057.1 GCA_019239785.1 Sphingomonadaceae bacterium | reverse complement strand
CACCGATAAGCCCACCTCCCGCGCCAAACGCGACCCGGCGGAGCGCCATCTCCAGCGCCAAACCGAAACCCCCCAGCCAAACCCTATTTTTGAATCAGCCTCGCTCGCGGGAGAGGGCAGGGTGAGGGTCTTGCGAAGCGAAGCTTCGCGCGCTGCCTTCGGCAGCGCCCCCCTCACCCAACTTCGTCTAGGCTCGCTGATGCTCGCCAAGACTTCGTATCCCTCTCCCTCGGGGGGAGAGGGGCGAATGCTCACATTCTCTGCCCGCCGTCCGGCTTGGTATCGTCGTTCTGCGGCTGCGGCTGCGGCGGGGGGCGCCTGTTCGGGCGCGGGCGGGTGAGCGCGCGGTCGAGCCATTGCTGGTCGAGCCGGTCGGGCCGGGCGTCCTCGTCCTTGGGCGGCGTCGCCTGGTCGGGATTGCCCGAACGATCCTGGTCGTCGTCGCCCGGCTGGGTCGGCTGCTGGCCGGGCTCGACCGGATTGCCGTCCGGATCGACCAGAGGCTCGTCGTTCGGCGGCGCATACCACATCTGGTTGTCGCCCTCCTGCTGCCAGTCGGGCGCGGCGACGTCGGCGTTGAAATTCTCGACCGGCCGATTGGCCACCGCACGGATCATCAGATCGTGGAAGGCGCGGGCCGGGGCGCGGCCGCCGGCAAGGCCGGGCAAAGCGCGATTGTCGTCTCGGCCCATCCAGACGCCGGTGGTGAGCCCGCTCGAGAAGCCGATGAACCAGCCGTCCTTGTTGGAGGTGGTGGTGCCGGTCTTGCCCGCCGTAGGGCGGCCGAGATCGGCGGCGCGGCCGGTGCCGTGCAGGACGACGCCCTGCAGCAGGTCGGTCATCTGCGCCGCCACCCAGGGCGCGACCAGCACGCGGGTGGCATCGTCCTGATGCTGGTAGAGCAGGGTGCCGTCGGCGGTGGTCACCCGGCGGATGCCGTAGGGCGTCACGCCGACGCCGCCGCGGCCGACCGCGGCATAGGCCCTGGTCATGTCGATCAGCCGCACCGCGTTGGAGCCGAGCGCCATCGAGGGATTGGTGTCGATATGGGTGGTGATGCCGAAGCGCTGCGCCATGTCGGCGACGGTGTGGGTGCCGACCTGCTGGGCGAGCCGCACCGCGGCGGTGTTGATCGAGTAAGCGAAGGCGACGCGGAGCGGCACCTGGCCGAAATCGTGGCCGCTATCGTTGCGCGGCGACCAGCCGTTGATCGTGATCGGCGAGGCGTCGACCACGGTGTCGGGCCGGTAGCCGCCTTCGATCGCGGAGAGATAGACGAACAATTTGAACGAGGAGCCGGGCTGGCGGTTGGCCTGGGTGGCGCGATTGTAGCTCGAATCGACATAGTCGCGCCCCCCGACCATCGCGCGCACCGCCCCGTCCCGATCGAGCGTGACCAGCGCACCCTGCGCGCCTTCCGGGGCATTGGCGTTGATCGCGCTGATCGCGACGCGCTGCATGCCGGGATCGATCGTCGTCCAGACGTCGAGCGGCTGGACGTGCTCGTCGATCAACGTGTCGAGCTGCGGCAGCACCCAGTCGGTGAAATAGCGGGTCACCGTATTGTTGCCGGCGTTGCGGACGAACTGGACGTTCTCGGGATGGGCGTCGGCGGCCTGGGCCGGGGTGATCACGCCGGCCTGCTGCATCAGGTCGAGCGAGACGCCGGCACGGCTGCGCGCCGCGTCGACGTCGGCGGTCGGCGAGTAATTTGAAGGCGCCTTGACCAGGCCGGCGATGATCGCCGCCTCGGGCACCGTCATCTGGGTCGCGCTATGGCCGAAGAAGCGGCGCGAGGCGGCGTCGATGCCGTAGGCGCCGCCGCCGAAATAGACGCGGTTGAGGTAGAGCTCCAGGATCTGGTCCTTGGAGAAGCGCCATTCCAGCGCCATCGCCAGAATCGCCTCGCGCACCTTGCGGGCGAAGCTGAAATCGTTCGACAGGAAGATGTTGCGGGCGAGCTGCTGGGTGATGGTCGAGCCGCCCTGCGCCCAATGGCCGCGCTGGATGCGGACGAAGACGGCGCGGATGATGCCGATCGGGTCGACGCCGATATGGGAGTGGAAGCGCCGGTCCTCGACCGCGGTCATCGCATCGCGCATCACCGGCGGAATCCGGTCGTAGGGCAGCCATTCGCCGAACACCGGCCCCATCGACTGGATGATCTCGCCATTGGCGGCGCGGATGCGGATCATCTGGCCGAGATTGTCGCGCCGGATCAGCTCGTTGAAGGTCGGCAGCTGGCTGACCGCGACGGCGACCGCGACGCCGAGCGCGACCAGCGACACGGCGAGGCCGTAGAAGATGATCTTCAGGCTGGTGACGGTCCAGCGCTTCCAGCGCGGGCGTTCGGGAGGGGCGGTGGCCATCAAACCTCAGCGTAGAGGGGGCGAGTCAAGGCGGCAAGCAGAAGCCTCGGCCGCCTGAACCTCGGCTTACTTCTTCTCGAAATCCAGCGCGGCCGAATTGATGCAATAGCGCAGGCCCTCCGGCCCCGGCCCGTCCGGGAAGACGTGGCCGAGATGGCCGCCGCATTTGCCGCAGCGCACCTCGGTCCGCACCATGCCGTGGGTCCGGTCCTCGTGCAGCGTGACATGATCCTGCGCCGCCGGGCCGGTGAAGCTCGGCCAGCCGCTGCCGCTGTCGAACTTGGTGCCGCTGTCGAACAGGGATTCGCCGCAGGCCGCGCAGCGATAGGCGCCTTCGTCATGATTGTCCCAATAGACGCCGGTAAAGGCGCGCTCGGTGCCGCCCTCGCGCAGCACATGATATTGCTCCGGCGACAGGCGCTTGCGCCATTCCGCCTCGGGCAGGTCCATCTTCTCCATGGCCCGCATGTGGGCTTCGCATGGGACGCGGTCAATATCGTGACAATGCGACTGAAGTCGCGCCGCGCGACTTTCGCCCGGGGCCGTGCTAGCCTGCGTGCATGTCAGAAGTCGCCCGATTGCCGCGCCGCGAAGCGGAAAGCCAGGACGAGCGCAGCCTGCCGGGCTGGGTCTATCACGATCCCGAATATTTCCGCGTCGAGATGGCGCGGCTGATCCGGCCGACCTGGCAGATCGTCTGCCACGCCAACGACCTCCCCAATGCAGGCGATTGGCGGACGCTCGAGCTGCTCGGCGAGAGCGTGCTGGTGATCCGGGGCGCCGACGGGGTGGTGCGCGCCTTCGCCAACGTCTGCCGCCATCGCGGCTCGCGGCTGGTCGACGGCGAGGCCGGCTGCGCGAAACGGCTGACCTGCCCCTATCATGCCTGGACCTATGCCGCCGACGGCCGCCTCGTCGGCGTGCCGCAACGCGAGGATTATCCGGGCCTCGATCCGGCCCGGCTCGGCCTGCTCCCGGTCGAGCTGGAGGAATGGCACGGCTTCCTCTTCGTCCGCCTCGAAAGCGGCGGGCCCGGTATTGGCGTCATGATGGCGCCGTACGAGGGCGAGGTCGCGCCTTATCGGCTTGAGGCGCTGGAGGCGATCGGCCGGATCACGCTGCGGCCCCGCGACGTGAACTGGAAGAACGTCGCCGACAATTATTCGGACGGGCTGCACATTTCCGTCGCCCATCCCGGCCTCACCCGGCTGTTCGGCGGCGATTACGGCATCCACGCCGGCGAGCATGTCGATCGCATGTCGGGCGACCTGGTCGAGCAGCCTTCGGCCAACCTTTCCGAGCGCGCTTACCAGGCCTTCCTGCCGCCGGAGAATCGGCGCTGGCTCTATTACAAGCTCTGGCCGAACGTCGCGCTCGACATCTATCCCGACCAGGTCGATTTCATGCATTTCGTGCCCGTCGGCCCGACCGAGACCCTGATCCGCGAAATCAGCTACGCCCTCCCCGACGCGCGGCGCGAGATGAAGGCCGCCCGCTACCTCAACTGGCGGATCAACCGGCGCGTCAATGAAGAGGACACGGCCCTGATCCGCCGCGTCCAGCAGGGCATGGCCTCGTCGTTCTACGCGCCGGGGCCGCTCGGGAAGAGCGAGGTCTGCCTCAGGAGCTTCGCGCGCAAGCTCAGGCGGCTGATTCCGGAGACGCGGCTTGAGGCGCGGCCGCCGCCCGGCTGGAGCGGGCTGCCAGCCGCATGAGCAGATAGACCGGAATGCCGGCGGCGAGCAGGATGACGCCCCAACGGGTTGCGTCATAGCCGGCGCCGTAGAGCGTCCAGAGCGAATAGAGCGCCGCCGCCGCCGCGACCAGGCTGAGCCCGGCCGCGCGCGGCATCAGCCCGGTCCATTGCAGGCGCAGCGCGGCAAGCGCGCAGGCGAGATAGAGGATGAGCGCGCCGGCGGTCGACAGCAGGATCATGAAGGTGAAGACCTGGCCGACCGTGCCGCCGGCCCTGGCCGCCAGCAGCAGGGTCGCCAGCGTCGAGGAGAGCAGGATCGCGCGCGCCGCCGTGCCGCGCTTCGTGGTCTGCGCGAACCAGCGCGGGAAGGCGCCGTGCCGCGCCATCGCCAGCGGCAGCTCCCCCTGGACGAGGGTGAGGCCGTTCAGCGCGCCGACGCAGCTGATCGCGGCGAAGAGCCCGAGCAGCCGGGCGAAGCCGGGATCCCAGAAGCGGCCGACGAACAAGACGAAGGGCGTGTCGGACGCGGCGAGCTCGCCGGCGGGCAGGAAGAGGTCGATCGGGGTCGCCGTGGCCAGATAGAGCAGGCCGACGATCAGGGTGCCGATCAAAGTCGCGCGCGGCACCGTCCGCTCGGGATCGCGAACCGCGCGGCTGGCGATCGCCGGCGCTTCGAGGCCGAGCATCGCCCAGAGGGTGAGGGTCGCGGCGGCGTTGATGCCGGAAAGGCTGAGGTCGGCGCTGCGCAATGGCGCGGCCGCGAGCGGCTGGCCCTTGCCGAACAGCAGGATCGCGAGCCCGGCCACGACCAGCAAGGGCACCAGCTTCACCAGCACGGTGAGCAGCTGGAAGCGGCCGGCGCCGCGCAGGCTGAGGCAGTTGAGCAGGGTCAGCAGCCAGAGCAGCGCGGCGCTCGACAAGGCGGCGGCGAGCGGAGTCGCGGTCAGCCCGGGGGCGAAAGGGGAGAGATAGGCGATCGCCGCGACCGCGATCCCGGCATTGCCGACCCAGGTCGAGATCCAGTAGCTCCAGGCCACCGTGAAGGCGGCGGCCGGGCCGAAGGCATGATCGACATAGGCGTAAGGCCCGGCCGCTTCGGGCAGGGCGCGCGCGAGCCGGGCGAAGACATAAGCGAGGCACAGCGCCCCGCCGATCGTGATCAGCCAGGCCAAGACCGCGTTCCAGCCATAAGGCGCGAGCTGCGCCGGCAGCAGGAAGATGCCGGAGCCGATGAAGGTGCCTATGCAGAGCGAGAGGCAGAGCCAGAAGCCGAGCGCGCGGCTCTCCTGCGGTGCGGCGGCCATGATGTTCCCCCTCGCAGGGAGCATGGACCGGTTTCGCCCCTCCCCGCAAGGGAGGGCATAAGCCCGCAAACTTAATGCTGGTGCGGTCGAGAAGACTCGAACTTCCACGGCCTTGCGGCCACAGCGACCTCAACGCTGCGCGTCTACCAGTTCCGCCACGACCGCACGTGATCGCC